>JAHBVU010000004.1 GCA_019637315.1 Gemmatimonadales bacterium | reverse complement strand
ACCTGTTCCGAACCACCTCGGGGCTGCGACTCCGCGCGGTTGGTGAGCAGGCGTCAGCCGCGCGCGCCGCCGGCGTGTCGGTTCGCTGGCGCCAGACGGGAGCCGTTGTCACTGGCGGTGTGCTCGGCGGAATCGGTGGGGCCACGCTGGTTCTGGCACAGGTTGGGGCATTTACCGAGCGGATGACCGCCGGGCGGGGCTTCATTGCCATTGCGATCGTGGTGCTGGGTCGCTGGCATCCGCTTGGTGCGCTAGCGGCGGCGGGCTGCTTTGGCGCGGCGACGGCTCTGCAGTTCGCCTTTCAGGCTATGGGCCTTGCCGTTCCGTATCAGTTCTTCCTGATGCTGCCGTACGCCCTGGCGCTGGTGGCCCTGACCGGCGTCGTCGGTCGGGCGCGCGCTCCGGCCGGCCTGGGCCGGAGTGTCTGAGCCTGCCGCGCCACCTCAGCCTTGTCGTGGGACCATGGCGACGATCCGTACTCCGGCCGCTTTGGCCCGGTCGATGATGCGACGCACCTCCTGCTCCGGCCGCTCGCTGGCGACTTTGATGAAGAGAACCTTCGACGCCCGATCGCGGTAAATTGCCGTCAGGGTGCGCTCCAGCTCGGCCTCGGGGACGGCGTGTCCGTTCAGGGTCATCGTTCCATCGGCGGCAACGGCGAGGACGAGTTGGTACGAATTGCCCTGGCTCCCGCCGGCCTGCGGCTGGACTGCCGCGACTGTGCGTACCTGCTGGGGCATGGCGAAGGCGATCACCAGCACGAGCAGCAGGTTGATCAGCGACCGAGCCGTCATTCTGGGGCTCGGGACTCCTTGGTTGGATCGAGACACGAGCTGAGGCATGGATTCGTCCTCGAGACGGGTGATTGCAGCATGGTTAGGATAGTCGAATGGGGGATTGTTTTCCTGAAGGTGGCCGGATGATGGCGACGCGATGACAGCATCGGCGGCAGTCGAGCACCGGGTCACCCTGGCTGACGGGCGGCTGGTGAGCTACGCCGAGTCTGGCGATCCGGAGGGCGTGCCGGTCGTGCATGCCCACGGCGTCCTGGGTTGCCGGCTCGAGATCGCCGCGCCCGCGATCGACCTCGCGGCGCGACGCCTGGGCGTGCGCCTGCTGGCGCCGGACCGCCCCGGGATCGGTCTGTCCGACCCCAAGCCGGGGCGCTCGGTGCTCGACTGGCCGGTCGACCTGCTCGGCTTTGCCGAGGCGGTCGGGATCTCACGCTTCTCGCTGATCGGCTGGGGGGGCGCGTCCCCCTTCGTGCTGGCATCGGCGCTCCGGATTGCCCATCGGCTTCGGGCAGTCGGGATCGTGTCGGGCGTTGCCTCACCGGACCGGGCGGTGGTCACCGGGGGCGGAGCGGGGGAGGGGTTGCGGCGTCTCTCGGCACGCTACGCTCCCTGGTGGCTGAGGCGATGGGTGCGCGCGGTATCGTCGGCCATGGTTTCGGATCCTGATCGGACCATCGATCGGTTGCTGGGAAGCATCGACGAGGCGGATCGGGCGGTTGTTCGCGATGCCGATTGGCGCGAGCACCACCGGGCTGTGCTGCGAGAGGCATTCCGTCGCGGTCCGGAAGGGGCGACCGAGGATCTGCTGGCGGTATATCGGGACTGGGGGTTCCAACCGAGCCAGGTGCCCATGGTCGTGAACCTGTGGTTTGGACCAGCCGGCACGGCTGGCGGCGGGGCAGGGCTATGGCTTTCCCGCGCCCTCGAACGATCCGAAGCGCGAGTGTCCGGGCACGGGGGCAGCCACTCGTTCCTGGCCAACCGGTACGAAGAACTGCTGCACGGCCTGCTCGTCACTGCTGATCGCGAGGAGGGGCGACCGGTCGGCTGAGGTTTCCGCCTGAAACAATCGGCGCTAAGCTTCGTTGTGGATTGACCGGCCCGATCGTCCGATCTTGCTGCAACGTTTTCGGGTTCCGGCGTGTCGCAGTGAGTATCAGGTTCTCATCGTGGCTTTCATCGCGGGCAACTCCCCGGGCGGGAGGTTTCTATGTTGAAGCTGGGTCTTGTCTTAGCAACTGCTGCCTTGACCGTCGTTCCAACCGGCTCGGCGCGGATTGCGGATCTCGATGGGCGCTGGACCGGCGAGCTGGTTCGGGCCAACTGCGATCCGGCGGTCGCGCGGCGGGTGTTGTGCCTCGATCTGCGTTTGGTTGAAGGGACCGGGCGGAACGCATCCCGCTGGTCCCTGTCGGTACCGGTGACCGGGTTGAGCGGACTCTCGGCCACCAGTACCGGCTTCACGGGTCGTCCGCTCCGGTTCGAGCTGACGCGGGAGAGCGGCACCATCACCTTCGAGGGCGAAATCGAAGCCGGCTGGGGCGACGGCCGCTTCGGGTTCGCGGCCGATCCGGCTTACGTCGAGCGCGCCACCCGGGCTGGGCGGCCGAAGCCGTCACCGGTTGAGCTGTTGTCGCTCGCGGTGGGCAGCAAGTCGCGGGGCGAGGGGCGGCGCTACGTCGGCTACGATCTCGATGTTGCCGAGGGCGACATGCCGGACGTGGCGGCGATCGTCGAGCAGGCAACGCAGGGTGCCCAGATCGGTGTCACCGCGGCGATGCGGGCTCTCGAGGCAATCGATCTTGGTGGGATCATCTCGCAGTCGCTGAGCATGGTCACTCCGCAGCTGATCGGCGAGGCTGCGCGGCTCGGTCTCGAGGGCGCCCGAATCGGCGCCACGGTCGGCGGGGCAATGGCCGAGCTCGATTTTTCATGGATCGACGAGATGGTGACGCTCGGTCTCGACGCCGCGGACGTCTCCGGCATGATGGACCTCCGGCGTCATGGGGTCGACCGAGGCTACGTTCGGGACTACATCAAGCGCTATCCCCGAGCGCGGGCCCGCGACATCCAGCGCGACTGGCTCGAGCGTCCGCAGTAGCCGGCTTGCTGCGCATACTATCGAACGGTCCGGTCTCGGCTTGCCGACCGGACCGCTTCTGTTTTCGGCACGGCATGTCGAGTCGTTGCTGATGAGAATGATGTCTTCCGTTCGAACCATCTGGGGTGGCCATGAAACGAATTGCCGGAACATCGTGTTCGCTTGCCTTGCTGCTCGGGGTACTCGTCGCACCCGGGTCCCTCGAGGCGCAGGGTACCCGCCTGCTGCGCCAGCCAGCGGTGAGCGCCGCGCACGTGGCGTTTGTTTATGGTGGTGATCTCTGGGTCGTCAACCGGAGTGGTGGCGAGGCTCGTCGTCTGACCAGCACGGCCGCAGTCGAGCGCGATCCCTGGTTCTCGCCCGACGGGCGCTGGATCGCGTTCACCTCGAATCGGAGTGGCAATCCGGATGTCTACGTGGTCTCGGTCGACGGTGGTGATGCCCGCCGACTGACCTGGCATCCCGGCAACGACGAGGCGCGGGGGTGGTCACCTGACGGACGTCAGGTCCTCATCGCGTCGGATCGTGATGCGGCACCGGTTCCATACTTCCGACTCTGGACCCAGCCGGTAGCCGGTGGCCCCCCGACGCTGCTGCCGATTCCGATGGCCCTGCGCGGCAGCTACGCCGCTGATGGTCGCCGGATGGTGTACGAGCGTTCGACCCGATGGGATGTCGAGTGGCGCGGGTACCGCGGCGGCCAGAACACCCCGATTACCGTGATCGACCTGGGCAGCCTGGATGAGACCCTGCTCCCGAACGAACTCACCACCGATGTTCATCCCGTCTGGCTCGGCAACACAGTCTTCTTCCTGTCCGACCGCGACCACGCGAGCAACGTCTGGGCGTACGACCTGAGCAGCCGCGCGGTGCGCCAGGTGACCCGCTTCAAGAACGCAGATGTCAAATGGCTGTCTGCGGGTGGCGGCACCCTGGTGCTCGAGCAGAACGGTGGAATCCATCTGCTCGATCCGGCGACCGGGGCGCTGCGGCAGCTCGACATCACGGCTCGGGGCGACTTTCCCTGGGCGATGCCCCGCTGGACGGATGCGGGCCGCTTCATTGCGCAGGCCTCGCTCTCGCCCTCGGGCAAACGGGCGCTTTTCGAGGCGCGCGGCGAGATCTTCACGGTCCCGATGGAGAAGGGAGACGCGCGCAACTTGTCCCGGTCGCCGGGGGTGGCGGACCGGACGCCGGTCTGGTCGCCGGACGGTGCGCAGGTAGCATGGTTTGCCGATGCGGGGTCTGGCTACCGGCTGCTGATCGGCGATCAGGACGGACTTGGGACACCGCGCGAGATCTCGATCGGCGATGCCAAGTACGCCTTCGTCGCCGCGTGGTCGCCGGACGGATCGCGGATTGCGTTCGTGGACGACAAGGCGCGCCTCCGGGTGCTCGAGATCGCGACCGGACGGATCGTGACGGCGGATACGGACGGCAGTGTCTGGAATCGTGCGGGGTTGCAGCCGGCCTGGTCGCCCGATTCGAAGTGGTTGGCGTACTCGAAAGTCTATCCCAACCAGTTCCGAAGGATTCTGGTGTGGTCGGTGGCGGATGGTCGGAGCCGTCAACTCACCGACGGGCTGGCCGACGCGATTCGCCCGGTTTGGGATCGGAACGGACGCTGGCTCTACTTCCTGGCCAGCACCGATCTCGGTCTTGCCAGTGGCTTTGCCAACATCAGCAGCATCAATCGACCGGTGACGCGCGGCGTGTACCTTGCCGTGCTCCGGGCCAACGACTCGACGCCGTTTGCTCCGGAGAGCGACGAAGAGCGCGTTGCCCCGGCGCCAACTGCTGCGCCGCCCGCTGCTACGCCGCCCGCCCCGTCGAAAGACAGCGCCGGCGGGAAGACGTCGACCGAGGTCCGGATCGACTTTGAGCGGCTGGATCGCCGGATCCTGGCCTTGCAGATGCCGGTTCGCGACTATGCTGATCTTGCCGTTGGCGGCACCGGCGCGCTCTTTGTGGCCGAGCGCGTGGCGAACCAGCCTGGTATGACGCTGCATCGGTACGATGTGTCCAAGCGCCGGGCCGACGTATTCCTGCCAACGGTGCAGCGCTTCTCGACCTCCGGTGACGGCAAGCGGATTCTGGTACAGGCGGCCGGTGCCTGGCGCAACGTCGGCACCGAAGCGCCGCCGAGGCCGGACGATGGTCGGATCAACCTCGCGCTTCGTGTGCAGGTCGATCCGCAGGTCGAGTGGCAGCAGATCTTCGATGAGGCGTGGCGAATCGAGCGCGACTTCTTCTACGCGACCAACACGCATGGCGCTGACTGGAACGCCGTTCGGGCTCGGCACGCGCCGCTGGTGGCGCACGTGCGGCATCGCGACGATCTCAACTACCTGCTCGACCAGCTTGGTGGGGAGCTCTCGGTCGGCCACAGTTTTGTCTTCGGGGGCGACCTCCCGCCGGTCGACACCACGAGGGTTGGTCTGCTCGGCGCTGACTTCCGGATCGAGAGCAATCGCTGGCGGATTGCACGGATCCTGACCGGCGAAAGCTGGAACCCCGAACTGCGAGCCCCGCTGGACGCTCCGGGGTTGCGGGTGGCTCAGGGCAACTATCTCCTTGCCGTCAACGGCGTCGCGCTGTCCGGAACTGACGACCTCTGGCGCCTGCTCGATGGAACGGCCGATCGGCAGACGACGCTCCGCGTCAATGATCGGCCCACGGCCGATGGCGCGTGGGATATCACCGTGGTACCGGTGCGGTCCGACGTGCCGCTCCGCGCGCGGACCTGGGTCGAGGACAACCGGCGCAAAGTGGATTCGCTCTCGAACGGGCGGCTGGCCTACGTCTGGGTGCCGAATACGGGCGGCGGGGGGTATGTCTCCTTCAATCGCTACTTCTTTGCGCAGCAAGACAAACAGGGGGCGGTCATCGACGAGCGTTTCAATGGCGGTGGACTGCTCGACGACTACATGGTCGACTATATGAGCCGGCGCCCCGTCGGTGGCATTACCAACGAGGCGGACGGCGGCGCGCCGTTCCGCCTGCCCCTGGCCGGCGTGCTGGGCCCCAAGGTGCTGCTGATCAACATGCTGGCCGGCTCCGGCGGTGACTACTTTCCCTGGATCTTCCGCGAACATAAGGTCGGCCCGCTGATTGGAACCCGGACCTGGGGAGGTCTGGTTGCGTCGTGCGTGCCGTATCCGCTGATGGACGGTGGCGCGATTACCTCGCCGTGCGGCGCCATCTTCGGCCCGGAGGGTTGGGTCGCCGAGAACGTTGGGGTGGCGCCGGACATCGAGGTTGTGATCGATGCGAAGTCGGCGGCGGCGGGTCGGGATCCGCAGCTGGAACGTGGGGTAGCTGAAGCGCTCAAGCTGCTCGAGCGTGATACGAGTCGTCCGCCGGCGCAGCCGCCGTTCCCGGTGCGGGCGCGCTGGCCGAACTGACGGTCGGCGCCGAGTGCGGGCGTGAACGTGGTCTCGAGGGGCTCGGTCCAAGGTGACGAGCCCTTCTTCTTTGCGGCAGGCCTGCTTGCCTTCGGGGTCGGTGTATGATACTCGTTCCGTCTGTTACCGGGAAAATCGACCCTTATTATGTTCTATTTTCCCGGTATATTGACTGTCATGGTCAATCGACAGCGCTTTCTGGAGCGAATTCGTACAGGGCTCGACCGCGGGCCCGTCGTCGTCCTGACCGGACCGCGCCAGTCAGGTAAGACGACGCTGGCCCGCACCCTGTTGCCCGAATCGTCTCCCAACTACTTCGATCTCGAGGATCCGTTGAGCCTGGGCCGCCTCGACGAGCCACGGACGGCCCTCGACCCGTTGCGAGGCCTGATCGTCATCGATGAGGTGCAGCGTCGGCCCGATCTCTTCCCGGTTCTGCGCGTGCTGGCGGACCGCCCTGGGACCCCGGCCCGATTCCTGATCCTCGGCAGCGCCTCGGGCGATCTGATGCGCCAGTCATCGGAAAGCCTGGCTGGTCGGGCGGAGCGCATCGACATCGGCGGTTTCACGCTTGCCGAGCTGGGGGCCGAATCGGCCAACGATCTGTGGCGTCGGGGGGGATTTCCCCGTGCGTACTTGGCGCAGACGGAGGACGACAGTATCGCGTGGCGGAAAGCCTTTGTGCAGACCTTGCTGGAACGGGACCTGCCGCAGTGGGGCGTCCGGGTTCCCGCCGTTGCGCTCCTCCGATTCTGGACGATGCTCGCGCACTACCATGGGCAGACCTGGAATGCCACCGAGCCGGCCTATGCGCTTGGTGTGAAGCCGGCAGTGACTCGGCGCTATCTGGACCTATTGACAGATGCGCACATGATTCGCCAGCTGCAGCCATGGTTTGCCAACGTGAGCAAGCGCCAGGTCAAGTCACCCAAGATCTATGTGCGTGACAGCGGGTTGCTGCATCAATTGCTGGGCGTGGAAACCGAGAGCGCCCTGCTCTCGCATCCCAAGCTGGGTGCATCGTGGGAGGGCTTCGCCATCGAGCAGGTCCTGGCCGCCGAACCGCACGATGAAGCCTGGTTCTGGGCCACGCATCGCGGCGCCGAAATCGACCTGCTGCTCCGCCGAGGCGACCGGTTGTTGGGCGTCGAGTGCAAACGTGCTGACGTTCCGCGCATCACGCCCTCGATCCGCAACGCGCTCGTGGACCTGAGTCTCGATCGGGTTGCCATCGTGTACCCCGGAAGCCGGCGGTTTGCGCTGGCCGATCAGGTCGAAGCCGTGCCGCTCGCTACGCTGGCGCAACCTGGGTTGCTCTTTGAGAGCGCGACGTCATCGTGAGCTTGCCCCGATCGGGATAGCCCGCGTGAGGTGACAGGGGATGTCCGGTGGAGCGATCTCGATCCGGGCCGCGACGGGTGCCGCAAGGAAGAGAACGAACAGGGCGCGAACCATAGGGACTCCAGGGCGACGACTAACCGTGCGTCTTGGAATACTGGCGCACGGCGCCCGTCAGCACCAGCAGGCCGAGCGCTGCCAGGGCGCCAAGCGGTACCGCGATGCCGCTGAGGTCGGCGCCGCGCACCAGCACGGCACGCATGATGACCACGAAATGCTTGACCGGATTCAACTCGGCCATCCACTGCGCCCAGATCGGCATGCTGTCGATCGGCGTGAAGAGGCCGCTCATCAGCAGATAGATCACCAGCACGAAGAAGGACACGAACATGGTCTGCTGCTGGGTCGACGCGATGGTGGCGATCCAGAGGCCGGTTCCCAGCGCCACCGTGAGATAGACGGCCGCCGAGACGAAGACGAGCAGCAGGTTGCCGCGCATCGGAATGCCGAACGCCAGCTTGCCGACGATCAGTCCCAGGCTGAACATCACCAGGGCCAGCAGCCAGAAGGGCAGCAGCTTACCCGCGATGAACTGTCCCTTGGTGATCGGGGTGACGTTGAGCTGTTCGAGGGTGCCAGCCTCCTTTTCCCGGGCAATGTTCTGCGCGGTGAGCAGCATCCCGATGATCGTGACGAGCGAGACGAGAATGCCAGGCACCATATAGTGTTTGTAGCTGAGCGTCGGGTTGAACCAGCTGCGCAATCGGACGTCAAACGCTGCTCCGGCCCTCGCGGGCGCCGGATCGATGCGCGGGGCGGTCTGCGGCCGCAACTCGACGCCCAGCTGCCGGGCATAGTCACTGATGATCTGCAGGGCGTACGACTGGGTTATGCCCGCTGCCGCACCCTCCTCGGCGTTGAGCACGAGCTGCACCGGGGCGACGCCCTGGCGAATCAGATCTCGCTCGAAGCGCGGCGGGATCGTCAGGATCATCGTCGCCTCGCGACCGAGGAGACTCTCGTTGGCCGCCTCCTGTGATGGCACCGCGGACGACACGACGAACCGGCCGGATGCGGTTAGATGCGTGACCAGGCCGCGCGACGCCGTGCTCCGATCGAGATCCACGACGTGCATCCGCGCGTTGGTGATCTGGAAGGTGGCTGCGTTGGACAGCAGCAGGAGCTGCACGACCGGGATGAAGAAGATCTGGAAGACCGTGGCCCGATCGCGAAAGATCTGGAGGTACTCTTTGCGAATCAGAAAGAGGAGGGTGCGCATCGGTTACCCCAGCCGGACGGCAAGACGCCGGGCGCTCAAGGTCAGCAGCGCGGTTGCCATCCCAACGAGAATCAGGGTTTCACGCCAGAGATGCTCGATGCCGACGCCCTTGATCATGATGCCTCGCACCACGACGACGAACCAGCGTGCCGGAACGATGTTCGACAGCGCACGGAGTGGTGCGGGCATGCTCTCGATCGGAAAGATGAACCCCGAGAGCATCATGGTGGGCAGCATCAGCCCCGCGAGCGCCGCCATCATTGCAACTCGCTGTGACGGCGCCATCGTCGAAATCAACACGCCGAGCGCGAGCGCAACGACGATGTAGAGCAGGCTCTCGGCCAGAAGGAGGGCCGGACTGCCGTTGATCGGCACGCCGAAGACGATGCGCGCTGCCGCGAGTACGAGCAGCACGTTGGCGAAGCCAAGCGCGATATACGGTATCACTTTGCCAACGACGATCTGCCAGGGCCGGAGGGGCGAAACGAGCAACACCTCCATGGTGCCCGTCTCCTTCTCTCGGGTGATCGAGATGGCGGTCATCAGCGCCGAGGTGAGTGTCAGCACGAAGGCAATCAGGCCGGGCACGAAGAGAAAGACACTCTCGAGCGTCGGGTTGAATCGCATCTGGACCTGCGGCACGATCCGCACCCGGGGCAACGCCTGCATCAGCTCGGCTTCGTACTGGCGGATCACCGACACCGCATACGCCTGCATGATGCTGCCCGTGTTCGGGTCGGTGGCATCGGTGATCAGCTGGATGACGACCGGCTCGCCGCGGGCGATCCGCTCCGCAAACCGGGACTCGAAGACGACTGCCTGACGGACTCGTCCACTCGCAAAGAGCGGCTCGAGTTCGGCTGTTGCCCCGACCGTGCCGACGATATCAAAGCTGGTTGTTGCGCCGAACCGGCTGCGCAGTTCGGTGCTTCGGTGGTCGGGCGTCGGGTCGACGATGGCGAGTCGGATGTTGTCGACCTCGGTGCGCACCGCGAAGCCGAATAGAAGGACCTGAAGCAGCGGCATCAGGACCAGGATGACGAGCGTCTGGCGATCCCGGAGCAGGTGCCAGGTTTCCTTCCGGATGAAGCCACGCAGGGCGCTCATGCGCTGGCTCCGGCAGGCCGGGCCAGGCGCACGAACAGCTCATCGACCGACCCGACGCCGTGCTCCTGCTTGAGGTCGCCGGGGCGGCCCATGGCGCCAATCCGGCCGTCGACCATGATGCAGATGCGATCGCAGTACTCCGCCTCATCCATGTAGTGGGTGGTGACGAAGACGGTTGTGCCCGCAGCGGCCGTCTCGTAGATCGATTGCCAGAACTGCCGGCGGGTGATGGGATCGACCCCGCCGGTCGGCTCATCCAGGAAGACGATCTCGGGCCGATGGAGCAGGGCGACCGAGAAGGCGAGCTTCTGCTTCCAGCCGAGCGGAATGGACCCGACGAGCTCCTTGGCCGCGTGGCCGAGCCCCAGCGTGGTCAGCATCTCGTCGGTGCGCTCGCGAATCACGGTGTTGGAGAGGCCGTAGATGCCGCCGTACAGCTGGATGTTCTCGCGAACCGTCAGATCCTCGTAGAGCGAGAACCGCTGACTCATGTAGCCGATGCTGCGGCGGATCCGCTCTGTTTCCCGGTACACGTCGAAGCCGGCGACTCGAGCCTGCCCCGAGGTCGGCGCCAGCAAACCGATCAGCATCCGGATGGCCGTGGTCTTGCCGGCGCCGTTGGCACCGAGGAACCCGAAGACTTCGCCCTTGTCGACGGTGAAAGAAATGGAGTCGACGGCGGTAAAGTCGCCGAATCGCCGGGTCAGCTCGCGGGTTTCGATGGCGGGCGCGGCCTTCACGATCGGATCCCTTCCGGCGCGCCCATCAACTCCATGAAACTGTCTTCGATCCCGGCCGGAATCGGTTCGATCGACACGCCCTCGAGGCCTTGGCCGCGCAGGTGGCGGGTGAGCTCGGCGCGGATCAGTTCGGGTGCGGCGTCCGTGCGTGCGTCCGTATAGTGAAGTTCCTCACCGAACGGGTAGACGCTCCGGGCGTGGTCGAACGCACGCAGCGCGGCAAGCAGCTCGACCCGACGGGGGTCGCGCACGGCAAAGAGTGGCAGCGGATACTGTGCGCCGATTCGACCGGGCGCGTCGATCATGAGCACGCGCCCCTTCTGGATCAGAGCGACCCGATCGCAGCGATCGGCCTCGTCCATATATGGCGTCGATACGACGATCGTCATGCCGCCCTGCTTGAGACTGTCGAGCAGATTCCAGAACTCACGGCGCGAGACAGCATCGACACCCGTCGTCGGCTCGTCGAGGAAGAGGATGTCGGGCCGGTGCACCAGAGCGCACGAGAGCGCGAGCTTCTGCTTCATGCCGCCGGAAAGCGCGCCCGCGCGTCGAGTCCGGAAGGGTTCGATCTGACGGTAGATCGGTGCGATGGCGTCATACTGCGCGGCCACCGTGGTGCCGAAGACGGCGGCAAAGAAGTCGAGATTCTCCTCGACCGTAAGGTCGGGATAGAGCGAGAAGCGGCCGGGCATGTATCCGATCCGGCGTCGCAGCTCCCAGAGGCCTTCGACCACATCGAGGCCGAGCACCTGGGCCGAGCCTGAGTCGGGCAGGAGCAGGGTGGTGAGAATCCGGAAGAGTGTGGTCTTCCCGGCACCGTCCGGACCGATGAAGCCAAAGAGCTCTCCCGTGCGGATCGAGACGGAGACCTCCGTCAGCGCAGGCTGGGCGCCGTAGCTCTTCGAGACACCCTGGACCATGACGGCGGTATCCGCCGCCGCGATCGGCGAGATCATCGACTCCCCGCTGCTGCGGCTGGCGTCGGGGTCAGCACGAGTTCTCCGGGCATGCCGATCTTGAGAGCACCGTCAGGGTTGGCCACCCTGATCTTCACGGCGTAGACGAGGTCGACTCGCTGCTTGCGAGTCTGAATCGGCGTGGGCGTGAACTCGGCCCGCGAGGCAATCCAGTTCACCTGGCCGCTGCGCTGGGCCAACACTCCCGCGCCGTGATCGAACTGGACAGTGACGGCCTCTCCGAGTCTGATCGCGGCCAGCTGATCGCCGCTGACGAAGGCGCGGAGAGTCAGGGTGTCGAGCCGGGCGACCTTGTAGAGCGGCTGCCCGGCCTGAACGATCTCGCCCTGCTCGACGTAGGTCGTCAGCACGGTGCCGCCGACGGGGGTCACGATGCTGCTCCGGGCGATTCGATCGTCGACGATTGCGATGCGGGCTTCGATCGCATCGATCTCACCCCGCGTGGTGCCGAACGAGGTGCGCGTTGCCGCGATCTGATCGGTCAGCGACCGGTAGTCTCGCTCGGCCCGATCGAGTTGCTGCGCCGTGGCGGCTTGGGCCGATGCCAGCCGTCGGGTCCGCGCCAGCTCGCGCTCGGCGACATCCCGCTGCGCAGAGAGCAGGGTGATCTGGGCGGAGACCTCGGTGGTCCTTGAGCGCGCCGACGAGCGGCGCGCGGCCAGCTCGCGGCGTTCGAGAGACAAGGGAATCGTGTCGACCAGACCGAGCGTCGAGCCCGGGGTCAGCTGGTCGCCTTCGCGAACGTCGAAGCGGAGCAGGCGGCCGGTCGTCTCCGAGGCGACGACCACTTCGTCGGCTTCGAAGGTCCCGTAGGCATCGGGCTGATCGGACCGGCAGCCGGCTGCGGCCAGGATCGTGGCGAGCGCAGCAATTGAAGAACGAAGCGTAGTCATGGCGTTACCGTGCGTCGATGCCGAGTGTGGTCAGATAGCGAGCGTGGGCCTGGGCCAGCTCGACCCGATGGCGTTGCGCCGCGAGTCGGGCGCGCAACACCTCAGTGCGGGCCTGGATGTAATCGGCGGCTGTGATCACACCTTCGTCGAGCTGAACCCGCGCGCGCCGCTCGACCTGCTCCTCCAGCAGGATGATGCTGCTGTCGGAGGTGATGGCTGCCTCGAGGCGCCGCATCGTGGCGAGGTCGTGCTGGACCGCGCGGTCCAGCCCCCTGGCAAAGGCTGCCTGTTCTGTCTCGACAACTTCCCGCTGGAGGGTCAGGACTTCCTTCTGTCGCGCGGTGGAGCCCCAGTTCCAGGGCCGCCACTCGAACCGCACCCCGGCTCGCCAGAACGGGTCCGCGGTGGGACTGAACTGATTGAGACCGGGGTTGCCGTATCCGCCGGCACCGAATGCCATCAGTCGCGGTCGTCGCTCGGCGTCGAGTGCGCTGGCTTCGCTGGCCAGGCGATCGCGCGTGCGCGAGAACTGGGCGAACTCGGGCCGTTCATGAACCGAGTCGCGGGTCCCTGCAGCGGCTACCGCTGAGGCGAGATCCGGCAGGACCAGGACGGCAGCAGTTGGGATCTCGCGATCGGTCAGTCGGGCCAGTACCGCCAGGGCCGCCTCTCGGGAGGACCGGGCATCGTCACGGAACTGCCGGATCCGCAGCCGTTCCGCAGCAAGGGCTGCGGTATCGGCGGGCAGGGCGGCTCCCTCCCGAACCCGCACCCGAACAACCGTCAGGCGCCCTTCGAGGTCGTCGGCGACAGCGGCGAGCTCGGCGTCGCGCTCCTGGAACAGGAACGCGGTGAAGAAGGCGGCATTGACCTCATCGCGGAGGCGGTACTGCGCGGTGCGCACCGATTCCCTCGACTCGGCCAGCCGGGCCCGTTCGACTGCGCGCCGAGCTTCGATGGCGCCGCCATCGTAGAGGAGCTGATCGGCCTGAACGGAGGTCAACCACTGTTCCTTGGGCGGCATCGGCGGCTGGATCGGCGAGCCGTCGAGGGTGATGTGGGTGATGTCCGATTGCGCCGTCGCTTCGCCCGACACTGTCAGGCGCGGCAACCGCTCGGCGCGCAGGTTGCGAAGCCGGAGCGCAGTTTGTGATTCCAGCAGCTCGAGCTGGCGACCCCGCGGGTCGCGGTCGCGGGCGGCGGCGGTGAGCGTCTCCAGGCGGAGGGTGTCCTGGACCGGGCCGCCTGCCGCGACGCCCAGAAGCGAGAGCGTGGCAAGGAGGATCATGGTCGAAGCCCGTTGCGGATGAAGGTGGGCAGCGCGTGCTGCCGCTCGGTCAGGTAAGCATCGAACCGATCGCCGCCGATTCCGAAGATCACGTCGAGCATCGGACGGACCAGGAACGGAAAGATGATCATCGACACCATGTTGATCAGAAAATGCTCGGCCCGGATGGGGCGGAGAGCGCCGTCGCGGGCGCCGGCGTCGAGCTGCTCCTGCAGCGCGGCAAGCGCGGCACCGCTCGGCCGCGGCAGCAGCAGCGCGGCCCGTTCGGGGTCGGCGTGGAGCTCGCTGATCAGGTAGCCCGGCAGGTACGGCCTGGCTCGCAGGAACCCGATGTAGCGGGCGACGATCAGCTCGATCTTCTCCTCGAGCGGCAGGGTCGAGCCTACCACCTCGAAGACCGTCGGAAGCAGGTTCGACGCGGCGGTTCGAAAGACCGCATCGGCGAGGGCCTGTTTGGTACCGAAGTAGTAGTGGAGCAGCGCCTTGTTGACCCCGGCTTCCCGGGCGATCTCCTGCATCCGGGCGCCGGAGGTGCCGCGCCGCATGAAGACGGTGTGGGCGGCGGCAAGGATGCCGTCTCGGGTGGCGGGGTCGGTGGCGACTGTGGTCATGTCCTAACCATCTGGTTAAACCGTATGGTTAAGTTGAGTCGGCATGGCGGATTCGTCAATAGGTGGCCTAGTTTTCGGCGTTTGTGCGGGGGTAGGACGGGATCCCGTCACCGGGTTGGGATCCTTCGGCGGGAAGGAGACAGGCAACGCATGTCAGATCTGATGTTGGGGCTGGTCGTCGGGCTCGCGGCCGGAGTTCTGGTCGGGATGGCGCTGCTGGCACTCGGTCGCGGCCGCCGGGAGCGGGAGGTGCGCCGGGACGCGGTGCAGCGGAGCGAGGCGGTGATTGCCGGTAAGGTGGCGGAGCAGCTGCTGCCGTATCTCCCCGGCTTCGCTTTCAATCCCAAGGATGTGCGGTTTCTTGGCTCGCCGGTCGACCTCGTCGTCTTTGATGGCTTGTCGAGTGGTGCGCTCGAGCGGGTCGTCTTCGTCGAGGTCAAAACCGGAGAGGCCACCCTCACCAGGCGTGAGCGCCAGCTGCGCGACATCGTCGCGGCCGGGGGGGTCGAGTGGATCGAGTGGCGGGTGGCGCTACCGGCGAGATCGGCGGCGCCAGCCCAGGAGTAGAAGGCACGAGGTCGAACGTCTCGTGTGGTTCCGACACCCCGTCCAACGCAGCGGAATGGCGGCTCGTCACCGGCGCCGTCAACCGAGTCATCTCACACCATCGCGCCGGGCTGGCCTTCCCGGATCTGGGGCCGGACAGAGTTGCCATCTGTCCGACCCCTCGGCGGCTCAGCGGGGAAGCACGCCAACGATTCCCGTCAGGATCAGCGCAACAGCCCACACCAGGTCGACATTGATCCACCAGCGGCGAAGAAATCCGACGCCGATCCAGCGATAGACGCTCCAGGCAAGCAACCCGGTTACTACCAGGTACGCAGCGCTGTGGACCAGCGTCGGCAGGAACAGATCGACATTGCTGCCCGCCAGCGCAGCGCCTCCGTGGCCTCCGTGATGGCTTGCCGTACTGTTCCCGCGCATCGCAAAGGGCACCACCATGAGGCCGGCGCCGTGTGCCGAGGCCATCACGAACGACCAGACGGCCAGCTGGCGCGCACCGACTCGCATACCGCTCCGCGGGGTCGGGTGCCGGGACGACACCAGGCGGTAGATCCCGAACCCGATCAGCGCGAGTCCCCCGATGCGCCCCAGCCATTCGAGTGAGACCACGGCGCTCAGCACCACTGCCACGCCGAGCGCGGCAGCCACGGCGCCGGCGTGACCGACCGCCAGGGGCAGCAGGGCCCGCCACGCCGCCCGCTCGGTGCGCTCCTGCATGGCAAGCGCCGTTGCAAAGAGCCATCCCATTGCGGGGTTGATGCCGTGCCAGGCGCCGAGCGCAGCCACTGTTGCGAATCCATCGGTCATGGTGTCCTCAGGCCGCGAAGCAGAATGAGTCGGACGAAGCGTCGCCGCCCTGGAGGCGGACCTGATGGGCCCGCATGCCGTGGTCGAAGCGCACCAGGAAGCGCTCGTCGAAGGTGATTCCCCCGTTCGGATCGGCGTCGAGCTTGACCATCCAGCCCTCGATCCCGTCCGGGTAGAACTGCGCATCCCAGGGCGAGTAGAGCGAGTTGGTCAGGAAGATGCGGCGACCGTCGCGACTGATCTCGACCATCTGCGGGCCGCCGTTGAGGGGCCGGGTCGGGTCGGCCGGGTGCGGGGTCCGACGCACGATGCCGCCGATTCGCGCAGAACCAATGAACCGCGGGTTGAAGGGATCGGAAACGTCGTACTGGCGAATCTCGCCCGTGCCCCAGCACGAGACGTAGAGGTAGCGATCGTCGAGTGACAGATTGATGTCTGTTACCAGCGGTGGCACGGCGCCAAACGGCTGGAGCGCCGGAGGGAGCAGGGCCGGGTCGCACGGCTCGGCCGGAATCTCGATCACCTTCTTTGCCTTCCACTCTCGCTTGGATCCAGCACCGTCAGTCAGGTACCACATCCAGATCGAGGCCGACAGGTCCTTGGTGGAGACCACGACACCGACGAAACCGTACGCCTTGGTCGGATCGTGGGCGGGTCGAAGCTCGAGCACCATCTGGTGCTCGGCCCCCAGGTCGAGCCGCTGCTGATGCTTGCCGGTGCTGAGCTCCCAGACATGCAGCGCATGCCCGTACTGATTGGCCAGCAGCAGCTCCGGATTGAGTCCCTGGGTCACCATGTTCGGCGGGCTTCGACGGGGCGATCCCGAGGAGGCGGAAACGTATGCTCGCCAGGCCAGGGCCATCAGCCTTCGCGCGAATGGGCCTGATCACCCGAGTGTGGTGTCGATCGACGAGCTGCTGGGCCGGATCCTGCTCGCGACGAGGCGTCATCAGGATGGGTTGGCCTTGCTGCGCAAGGCGCTCGCTGACCGACGCCGCCTACATGGCAATGCCGATCCGCGGGTGGCTGGGGCGTTGACGACCCTGGCGCAGGAACTGCAGCGCCATGGAGATCCAGTCGGTGCGGAGCGGGCGATGGAAGAGGCGCTCGCGATCCGTGTCGCGACGTGGGGTGAGGACGCGCTGCTGGTGGCGTGGACCCACCGGCTGCTTAGCGAGCTCCGGCTCGAGCGCGGGGACCTGACGGGCGCATCGGCCAGTCTGGATCGGGCCGTTGCCATTGCCGGCAACCGGTTGCAACCTGCGCATCGGGACATGCAAGCACTCTACCGTGCGCTGACGGTGCTGCACGAGCGCACCGGCCGCACGGCCGAAGCGGCCCGGTTCCGTTCTAAACTGCGTGCGGACGCCCTCACTGGGCTGCGTTAGCCCGACTACGCGGTGTCCTCCTCGACGATCTCGGTTCGCACCTCGACCGCGCCGCGTGCAGGTACGATATCGCCTTCACGGTGCTCGACCAGCGCCCGGGTCAGTGCTGCGCCGAACAGGCTGATCATCGCGGAGTAGTAGACCCACATCAGGATCAGCACGAGCGCGCCGGCCGCTCCGTAAGCGGAGGCCGGCCCGGCCCGGGTGAGATACTGCGAAATAACGACTTGGCCAAGCACAAAGAGCACTGCCGTCAGCAGCGAGCCATGCCAGGCCTGCTTCCAACTGACCTTGACGTCTGGCAGGACGCGAAAGATCAGCACGAAGAGTAGCGTGACAACACCAAGCGACACGATCAGGTCGACCACCGCGAGCACCCACCCCGGCACCGGTATCCACTCCTCGGCGAAATGTACGGCTGCGGTGACGGCGATGGTGATCAGGAACGATGTCAGCATGACGAACCCGATGCCGAGCACCATGCCAAAGGAGATCAGGCGGGTCAGGAGAAAGGCGAGCACGCCGCTCCGCGACGGCTTGGCCTTGACCTCCCAGATGTTGTTCAACGAGGTCTGCATCTGGGCAAACACGGTCGTGGCGCCAATCAGCGTCAGCACGATGCCGATCACGGTCGGCAGCAACCCCGCCCGCTCGATCCGGGACCGGTCGACCGCATCTTCGACGGTAGCTGCGGCACGGGGCCCGATCAGCTCTTCGATCTGTCCGGCAATCCGGCCCTGCGCGGCGTCTTCGCCGAAGAAGGCGCCGGTCATGGTGATCACGATGATCAGCAGGGGGGCCATCGAAAACAGGGTGTAGAACGCGAGCGCTCCCGCCGCCTGGGTTGCGTTGCGGTCGGACCAGATCCTTACCGATCGTCTGAGTATTCGCCACCCCGTTGCAAACCGATTGCGCATCGTGATCCTTCCTCGTCCGTGTGGCCTCGGGGGCAGCTTGAGCTCGACGTTACAGGCGTTGACGCGCGACGTGAGTTCGTCCACACATACGGGCTTGCCATGGCGGCGAGGGGCTGGGCCGGCGGGCAAGTCCGCTTGTCGATCTCGATCGATCGTTATATCGTATTACGAGTATGTCATCGATGAGGTTGTTATGTCGGTCGTCACAGTTTCGCCGAAGTTCCAGGTCGTGATTCCCCGGGCGATCCGGGAGCAACTTGGCCTCGAGCCTGGACAGAAGGTGCAGGTCCTGCAGTACGAGAACCGAATCGAGTTCATCCCGATCCGGTCGATCCGGTCGATGCGGGGTGCCCTGAAGGGCATCGACACCTCTGTGCCCCGCGAAAAGGATCGGGTGTGAACCTGGTCGACTCATCGGCCTGGTTGGAGTACTTCGCCGGGACTTCCAATGCCGGCAAGTTTGCGGCGGCTGTGGAGAACGTCGACCGTCTGATCGTGCCGACGATTGTCCTGACCGAAGTGAGCCGCCGCGTCATGCAGCAGCGGGGGGAGGACGACGCATTGCAGGTTGCTGCACTGCTGCACCAGGGCACGATCGTGCCCCTGGACGCAGCGCTCGCGTTCAGCGCCGCACAACAGGGGATTCTGCACAAACTGCCTCTTGCCGACAGCATCATCTATGCAACGGCCGGGCGCTACGAGGCAGTCGTGTGGACAATGGACGCGGACTTTGCCCGTCTGCCGAACGTCCGCTACTACCCGAAGCGATCGTAAAAAGCGGCCCTACAAGCGCTGCAACCGTTCGACCGCTGCCTGCAGCATATCCTCGGTCTTGCAGAAGGCGAACCTGGTATAGTCGCGGCCCATTTCCGGATCCGAGAAGAAGCTGGTGCCCGGCACGGTCGCCACACCACCTTCGACCGTGAGCCACCGTGCAAACTCGTCGGAGCGAAGCTTCTTGATGGCGGTAAAGTCGGCCAGGATGTAGTACGCGCCTTGCGGCGCCTCACACTTGAACCCGGCCCGGTTAAGGGCGCCGACGAGCAGGTCCCGACGGGCCCGGTAGTCGCGTTCGAGGCTCTCGTAGTAGTCGCGGCCGAGTGTTTCCATAGCCACGGCCAAACCCTCCTGAAGCGGTGCTGGCGCACCGACCGTCAGGAAGTCGTGCACCTTCCGGATCGCGTCGGTGACGCTCGCGGGCGAGATGATGGTGCCGATGCGCCAGCCCGTGATGCTGAAGGTCTTCGATGCGCCGCTGATCGTGACCGTGCGGTCCCGCATCCCGGGCAGCGTGGCAACCGGGATGTGCTCGCCCTCGTAGTAGATGTGCTCGTAAATCTCATCGGTAATCGCCCAGACATTGTGCTGCTCGCAGAGCTCCGCAATCGCGGTCAACTCGGCCCGCGTCAAGACTCGACCCGACGGATTGCCGGGTGTGTTGACGATGATTGCGCGAGTCTTCGTGGAGAATGCCCGAGCCAGCCGATCCAGATCGAGCGGCTCGCCTGGCATCATCGGCACAAAAACGGGTGTGGCTTCAGAGAGGATGGCGTCTGGGCCGTAGTTCTCGTAGAACGGCTCCATCACGATGACCTCTTCACCGGGGTCGACCAGCGCCAGCATGACCGCCGCCATCGCTTCGGTCGCTCCGCAGGTGACGGTGATCTCGGTTTCCGGATCGACCGTCATGCCATACCACTCGGCGTACTTCCGGGCCAGCGCGTCGCGCAATCGTTTGGAGCCCCAGGTGATGGCGTACTGGTTGATGTCTTCACGGATGGCTTTGGCGGCGGCCTCCTTGAGCACATCGGGGGTCGGGAAGTTCGGGAAACCTTGTGCCAGGTTGATCGCCCCATGCTGGGTGGCGAGCCGGGTCATTCCGCGAATCACGGATTCGGTGAAGGTGTGGGTGCGGCGCGCTGGCATGAGGTCCGAGGCGGTGAAGAGATTCGAGCGTGGGGCAGTGGATGCTGGAAAGTAGAGGTGCGCCCCTATCGGCACGAGGGGGGCGCCGAACGAGCTCGAAGGCGATGCGTAAGAGACGCCTCCGGGTGGTTGAAGGGGGCGGGGAAGTTGTCCTCCCCGCCGTCGTGGCGCCCTCAGGGCGTCCGGCTGGTTTCCGGTACCAGGGTGACCCGGACGTGGTTGCTGCGATCGAGGTAGCGCACGGCCGCCTGCTTGAGCCTCTCGGCAGTCAGTAACGGGAGCAGGTCCGCCGTCACGAGGATGCCGCGGAAATCCTCACCCGTCTGCTCATAGCCGGACAGCTGACCAAGCCAGAAGCCGTTCTCGCGCAGGCTGGTTTCGCGGGTGCGGACGGTCGACTCCCGCAGCTTGACGAGTTCGTCGTCGGTCGCGCCAGTGCGCTGGAGCGCGTCGATTTCGGCCCACACCGCGGCGACCAGTTCGTCGACCCGATCCGGCGCGGAGCCGAAGCCCACGCTGATCGAATACTCCTCTCGCGGCACCTTAGTGGGCGACGCGCTGACCGACGCCCCGTAGGTTCCGCCGAGGTCCTCGCGAAGTCGCTCGCGGAGCCGGAGGTCGAGCACATCGGCCAGACTGCGAATCACGAACCGCTCTTCCCGGGAGTACGGGAAGGCGCCCGAGAAGACCAGCTGCGTCTGACTGCGCGGTTCGAGGCCTCGCACGACCTGGCGCTCGATCACGCCCGTTGGCGGACGGATGCCGACATCGCGCCACTGCTCGGTGCGCTGACGGGAGGGCAGATTGCCGAGGTAGGTCTCGACCAGGGGCCGGATGGCGTCCAGCGTAAAAGCACCGACGATGACGAAGGTGAAGTCGCCGGCATCGCCGAAGCGGTCGCGGTAGACCCGATACGACCGGTCGAGATCGAAGGAATCGACGACGGCCACGCTGATCGGGCGAGTGCGCGGATGGTGCTGCGTGAGCACGACCGTCAGGGTGTCGCGGAACGCGGTTGCCGGGTTGGCGCTGCGATTGGCCAGTGCAGCTCGCGCGTTGGTCTTGAAGGCCTCGAAGGCGTCGCGGTCCCGGCGCGGCGCGGTGAACTGGAGATAGATCAGCTGAAAGAGCGTTTCGAGATCCTGCGGCGATGCCTGGCCTTGCAATCCCTCGTAGTAGCTCCCGATGTAGGGCGAGACCGAGACGGCCTTGCCCGCAAGCTTCTTCTGCAGGTCGACGGCCGAAAAATCACCCAGCCCGCCCAGGCCGATCAGCTGCGTAGCAAAGGTCGCGGCAGCGTACAGGCTGTCGGGGACGACCGAGGTGCCGCCGGGGCTGGAGGCGGTCAGCAGCACCTCGTCCGCTTTGAAGTCGGTCGGCTTGAGCACCACCCGAATGCCGTTCGGCAGAGTCCAGGTCGTCACCCCGAGGAGCGAGTCGGTCGTGACGCTCGCCACGGGTCGCGGTGCCAGGCTCGCGGTTACCAGCGGCTCGTCCGAGACGTTGTCCTCGTAGGCCGCGACCTCAGCCCGTTGGACTCGATCGAAGAGGGCGAGCAACGCGCGCTCGTCGGGAATCTGCGCCGCCGCCTTCTCCGGCGCGTTGACGAGCAGCACGCGATCCTTGCCGTCGAGCCAGACTCGCGCGGCACGATTGACCTCATCGAGCTCGATTGCGGGCAGCAGTCGCTTGACCAACGCCAGCTCGTAGCCAATGCCCGGAATGGCTTCGCCGGTCAGGAAGTGTCGCACGTACTCATCGGCGTAGCGCACCGACTCGGTGTTGGCGCGCTCGGCGTAGGCGCGTTCATAGCTGCGCAGCAGGTCCTGTTTGGCTCGATCGAGCTCGGTGGCCGTAAAGCCGTGCCGCTCGACCCGCTCGGCCTCGGTCAGGACGGCCTCGAAGCCGCGGGCAATCCCGGTGTCGGACACCGCCGCACCCAGGAAGAAGGCGCGAGTGCCGCGGACCAGACGGCTGGCGCCACCGCCCGCCCCTAGGAACGGCGGGTTGGGCCGCTGGGTCAGCTCATCGAGCCGGGCATTGAACATCATGGCGTACAGCGCATCGACCAGGGACTCGCGGTAGGCCGCTTCGGACGGATCCACATCGCCGGGTTCGAGATAGTAGACGCTGATGCTGGTGCTGGTTGCCTCTGGATCGGTCGCGATCGCGACGGCGGTCGAATCGCGCCGCGGAATCCGATAGTCGACCCTTGGGCGCTTGGTTCGCGGACTGCGGATCTTGCTGAAATGCGTCTTGATCAAAGCCGTCACGGCGGCGACATCGAAGTCGCCGACCGCCACGACCGCCATCAGGTCAGGCCGGTACCAGTCGCGGTAGTAGCGGTTGAGCGCACCAGGCGCGAATCCCTCGAGCGATTCCCTGGTGCCGATCGGCAGCCGGTCCCGGTAGCGCGAGCCGCGAAACAGGACGGGAAACTGCTGTCGGAACATCCGATTCGAGGCGTCCTGGTCGAGTCGCCACTCTTCGATGACGACGCCGCGTTCTTTGCGGATCTCGGCAGTGTCGAAGCTGACCCCGTGGGCCCAGTCCTCCAGAATCTGCATCGCGGTGTTGAGCAGATGGGCGCTGTCGGTCGGGACCTGCAACTGATAGATGGTTTCATCGAACGAGGTGCTGGCGTTGAGGTCGGCCCCAAACCGCATCCCGATCCGCTCGATGTAGTCGACCAACTCGTGCTTCTCGAAGTTGACCGTACCGTTGAACGCCATGTGCTCGACGAAATGGGCCAGGCCCAGCTGGTCGTCGTCCTCGAGCAGTGAGCCGGCGTTGACCACCAGGCGCAGCTCGGCGCGAGCGGCAGGTCGACTGTTCTTGCGGACGAAGTAGCGCAGGCCGTTGGGCAGGGTGCCGGTTACGACGGCGGAGTCGAGCGGCAGCGGAGTGACGTCGGCGCGCTTCGGGACCGCCTGGGCCAGAGCGCTGGTTGCCAGCAGGGTCGAGATGACGATGAACTTCAGCATTGATACCGCCCCACCCATCCAAGTGAACGCCGCGAGCGACCGGCCCCGGGGCCGGTCGCCCTTCCCTCAAGGAAGATACGCGGGTGGCAGGGGTGCGAGTTTCCCCTCCGGCTCAGTTCGCGCCCTTCACGCTGGCAAGGATGGTGCGAACTCCCTCGCCGCAGAGGGGTGCGCCGACGTCTCCGCCGGTGGCGGTAATGGTCCAATTGGTTGCGGCTGACACGGTGGGTGCCCAGGAGTCGGTCCACCCGGTCACCGTGCTGAAGTCGGGCAGTCCAAGGGTCACAGTGGTCGAGGCTGCCCACGCTGCGGTGCCGATCACGTTGACCAGCCTCGGCGCTCCGGGGCCGGTCTGCAGATAATGGAGCGTGACGTCGTGGTCGTAGTCGACGGGCATGGCAAAGACGGCCTGGAGGCGTTTGTACCCGCCGGGCAGCACCGTGATGGCCGGCGCGCCGAGCAGCCCACCAAGCGCCAGCGTGCGATTGGCCATCGTGTGGAACGAGACTTGGATGACTCGGCTCGTTGTCGGCGTGGCGGCAGCAAGGTTGACGAGATGGTAGTCGGTCGGGCGTTGCAGGGCCGACGGAATCCCGAAGACTGCATGCGCAGCAGCCGCTGGTGACGACTGATACATCATCAGCCCTCCGTCGCAACTGGTGCGAGTCAGGTAGCGGACCGTTTCGAGCATTCCCTCGCCGGCCAGGCCGGTGACCGTGAAGGTGGCCGTGGCCGGAGGGTGGGCCTCGGTCGATCCGAAGTCGAGGGTGCCGAGTGACCCGCCGCTCGGCAGGTTGATGTCGCGTCTGACGATGACGCGGTCCGCGGTACTGGGCAGCCCGCCGAGCCGGTAGGCAATCAGATCGCGCTCGCCAGGCAGCACGCCGGGGATGCTGAACGTCGAGGCGAGTGGGGTGGCCATGCTGAAGGCGCGGCCCAGGTTGAGGAACACGGCCTGCGAGCCGGTCATCCCGGCCACCGTGCCGGTCACGATCTTCGGGCCCAGCTCGCTTGGCATGCAGAACTGGATCGGAGCGCGGCTCATCTGGGCGCGGGTCATGAACTGCACGTTGGTGGTCGTGGCCGCGGCGGCGGATTGACGCACGACATAGGCAAACGCGCCGGTGGGGGCGGTGATGGAGAACCGGAACAGATTGGTTCCGGTTACCCGGGTCCAGGGCCCGGTTCCATCCTGATAAGCGACCCAGATCGCATAGGGTTGACCGCACCCGACGAAGTCGAGGGTGACTTCGCCGGTCGCGGTGGCGGGAACGACCACGACCTGGAGCATGACGGTCCGATCGAGCAGCGCCGGTGAAGTGCCGCGAACCGTGAGCGTGTAGGTGTTGGGCACCACGGCCGCCGAGACGATAACCGTTACGGTGACGGACGTCCCGGTCGTGGTGGAGGGGTCGAGGTTTGCCGTCATGCCGGCGGGTGCGTCTTCGACGGTCAGGGCCACGGGGCCCGAGAACCCGCCGGTCCGGGCGATGGTGACGGTGACCTGACCGATGGCGCCCTGCTCGATGGTCACGGGAGACCCGGTTATCGACAGCTGATAGTTGGGCTGGGGTGCCGCGGTAACCGTGAGGTCGAGGGCGATGGTGGCGTCGGTGACGCCCGCGCCGCGGGCCCGGATCGTGATGTCATAGCGCCCAGGCACGGCACTCGTCGTTGCCGTATAGGTGATGACCGTCGTGGTGCGGGTGCCTTCCGTCGTGGGCGGGGAGTAGGTCGCGTTGACAGCGTTGGGCAATCCTTCGGCCGTCAACATCACGGGGCCGGTAAAGCTGCCATGCCGGGTGACAATGTAGGTAATCGATACACTCACACCCTGCTGGACCGCCGTGATCGTGGTGTTCGCCACGAGGGTGATGCCACCGGGGTCGCCACCGCCGGGAGGCGGTTCGGTTGTGCCGCTCCCGCAGGCGGTGAGCAGTACGAGGGCGGCCGCCAGGGCCGCCACAGGTTGGTTGAAACGCGACATCAGGACTCCTCGCGAAGGACGACGATCCCGCCCACGTTCCTTTACGCCGAAAGCCGGACCGGGCCGTCATCGCTGCCAGACTGGCCCGGTGCCCGGGGCAGGGGTACCTTCGCTGCTATGCCATACTCCAGCCCGTTTCGTCGCTTCGTCTCGCTCCTGTTGGTTCTCGTCGCCGCCATCGGCTCCACCGTCCAGGCGCAGTCGGCGCGGCCGGCGCCAGGCCAGCAGGTCATCCTGGTTACCGGGGCAACCAGTGGCCTGGGCCGGGAGGTGGCGCTCCGGCTCGCTGCTCGTGGAGCCCACGTCATCCTCCACGGCCGCGATTCGGCACGTGGCGCCGAGGTGCTGGCGGAAATCCAGGCGGCGGGCAAGGGCAGCGCCCGGTTCTACGCTGCGGACCTGTCGGTTACTGCTGCGGTGCGTCGCTTCGGCGAGACGATCCTCGCGGATTACGACCGTCTCGACGTGCTGATCAACAACGCCGGAATCGGCACCGCCCCCGACGAGCGGGAGGTGACGGCGGACGGCTATGAGTCGCGCTTCCAGGTCAACTATCTCTCCGGGTATCTGCTGACTCGGACTCTGTTGCCGCGCCTGCTGGCGAGTGCGCCCTCCCGCATCGTCAACGTCTCCTCGCTCTCGGCCGCGCCGATCGACTTCGACGATGTGATGATCGAGCGGGAGTTCACGGGTCGGCGCGCCTACGGTCAGAGCAAGCTGGCCCAGATCATGTACACCATCGATCTCGCGGCTGAGCTGGAAGGCAAGGGCGTGACCGTCAACGCGCTGCACCCAGCCACGCTGATGCCTACCGGGATGGTAGCCCGGGGAGGCTTCGCGCCTCGATCGACGGTCGATGACGGGGCTCGCGCCGTACTGCAGCTGGTGCTCGAGGACGTCGGGACCGGGAAGTTTTACAACAGCATGGAACTCGGCAAAGCGCACCCGCAGGCGTACGACGCCGAGGCGCGTGCGAAACTCAAGCAGGTCAGCGACCGGCTGACGGGGCTCGCCGGACACTGACGACGCCCGCGGTCGGCGTCGCGTAGTCGGTCGTCGACGGCAGGTGCGGCTCCTGTCGTTGAGCGGCACGATCGGAGGCAAATCATGAACAACAATCGACGGTGGTGCGGTCTGCTGCTGGTTGGCGCCGCGCTCCTGACCTCGGATCTTGCTGCGCAGGCGGTGCGGGTTCGGGCGACCGAAGAAGGCCGTGCTGTTGCGGGCGCCCTGATTTCGGTCCGGGATGGCGAGGCCACCATCGCCCGTGCTCTGACGGACGAGGGCGGGCGGGCGCTCTTGCCGCTGCCTCGCTCGGGTCGCTTCGAGTTGCGCGCCGACCGGATCGGCTATGCCGGCGTTACCGGCATCGGCTTCGAGGTGAGCGGCACCGATACGGCCTCGGTGGCGGTGGCCATGCCGAGCGACCGGGTTCTCCTCCCTGAGATATCCGTTGCGGGCGGTTCCTCGGTCTGTCGGCTCGATCGCGAGGGGAGTTCGCAGCTGATGACCCTCTGGGCCGAGGTCAGCAAGGTGCTTCAGCGCACCGAGGTGACCCGCACCTCGCTCGAACCCCTGCTCGAGCTCACCCGCTTCGAGCGCGACCTGAATCCCGAGCTCCAGATTCGCGCCGAGCGATCGACCAGGCAGCAAACCCGGGCGGCCCGGCCGTTTGTGTCAGTCGAGCCGGCGCAGCTCATCAAAGAGGGCTTCGTCACGAAGCAGGATGCGACGACTTGGTTCCACGGGCCGGACGCGCCGCTGCTCCTTTCCAACGAGTTCATGGAGACGCACTGCTTCCGCGCGGTGCCAAGTCGAACCCCGGGCGACGGGCTGATCGGTCTCGGATTCGAGCCGACCCGCGGCCGTCGGGTGCCGGAGATCACCGGGGTCCTCTGGCTGCATCGCGAAAGCGCTGAGCTGCGGTTGCTCGAGTTTCAGTTCGTCAACTTCAGCGGACGGACCGGACACGAGGGCGGGCGGATCGAGTTTGCGCGGCTGCCGGGCGGCGGCTGGATCGTGAGTGACTGGGTCATCCGCATGCCGATTCTGGTCGAGCGACGGGGGAATACGGCCTTCGCAGGCAGCGATCCTGTGGTCGGCTTTCGGGAAACCGGGGGCACGGCGCAACTGCTCGACCTCGCACCGACCAACCGGGCCCTTGTGACCGGCGTCGTCTTCGACTCGATCCTTGGGGCTCCGCTGCGTGGGGTCGAGGTCTCACTCGGCGGCAGCGCCTACCGGGCCACGACCGACTCTGCGGGCGTCTACCAGATCGAGACGACGACGCAGGGCAGCTTCCTGATCACCACCTCGCATCCGCGTTTCGCGTCGCTCGGCATCGAGCCCAAAGGGGCGGCCTCGCTGACCCGAGGCCGCACCGCGACGGCCAACATTGCCACGCCTTCGGCCGCGACGCTGCTGCGGTCATGCGCGGCAACCACGATCGACTCGACCTCGAAGACGATGCTGACCGGCGTGGTCCGGGACAGTGCCGGCGCCGGAGTGCCGGGCACCCGGCTCGATCTCTCCTGGGGCGCCAATGCCGCGCGTCGCCTGATTGTGCGGACGGACGGCGAGGGGCGCTACCGGGTCTGCGGCTTGCCGGCCGACGGCGACATCTGGCTCAGAGGACCTGCTCCGCAGATGGCAACGCCGCACTGGATCTCGCTGCGGGAGGGCAGCGTGGCAGCGCACGACGTGATCCTGCGCCACCCTGCCGACGACGCCGAAGGTCGCCCGGTGCAGGTCGTGGTTCAGGCCGATAACGCACCCGTCGCCGAGGCGCTGGTGAGATTGCATCCGCTGGGCGACACGGTGCGAACCGACCGGGAGGGCCGAGCGACACTCGGGCAGGTGCTTCCAGGTCGGTACCTCGTCGACGTGCGCGCTCTCGGCTATCAGATTGCCACCGCGCCGGTCGAGGTGGACGGCAGCAGGGGCGCGGATGTCAGTGTTGGCCTCGAACGGGTTGCGCAGCACTTGGCCGGCGTCGAGGCCAGAGCAGCAGCGCCCTCGGTACGGACCTCGGTGCGCATGGCTGAACTCGAGATGCGGCGCCGGTCGGGCTCGGGGCGGTTCATCATGCGGGAGGAACTGGCCCGGCGCCCCGAGTCACGACTCACGGACGTGCTGCGGCGGCTGCCCGGAGTCCGATTCGTTCTCTTGCCGCTTCCGTGTACTGGTTATGCGCCTGCGTCGATGCGTCGCGGCATTGGCGAGCTGCCCGTGCCCTGCCAGATCAATGACCCACCGACTGCTGCGCACGTCAAGGCTTGTCTGATGTCCATCTACGTCGACGGGATGCCCTTCTGGCGTCGCGGTGACGGCGACCTTCCCAATCTCGACGACTTTCACCTGCAGACGGTCGAGGCCGTCGAGGTTTATGCCGGCTCCGCGGCGGTGCCTGCCGAGTTCAGCGGGGTCGGGTCGGAGTGCGGCGTCATCGCGATCTGGGTGCGGTAAGTACAACGGTGTGGGGTTGGGAGGCGAGGGGCGCTCCCGGTTCCGCCTGGCGCTGCGGTCGCGCGAGTGCGGGAGAGACGGTGGAACGGCGGGGGCGCCGACCGGGGCGCTGGCGGCGGAACCGGGAGCGCCCCTCGCCTCCCGACCCGGAGCAGGGAAGTGGGGCGTGACGGTCGCGAGCGACCGACTGCGCAATGTGCCAGGCAGGATCCGATGTCTGGCACACTCGCGTCCCGGAGCTCCCTATGTGGCGGTCCCCTCGGCAGGTTCTCGGCGGTGGTGCAGTCGTCTCGTTGGTGGTCGTACTTGCAGTCGGGTGCAGCTCCGGGCCTGATCCGGATCCTGACCCTGACCCGCAGTCGATCTCGCTGGCCCTCAGCATGTCGGGAGCGACCGTGGCCCCGGGCGGGCTGGTACCGGTCACGGCGACACTGACCAGGCAGGGAGGCTATAGTGGGACCGTCACCTTCACGGTGGTCGGCGCTCCGGCCGGGGTGACCGGCTCGGTTGCCAACGTGCAGACCAGCGGCAGCACCACCACGGCGACGGTCACGATCCAGACCTCGGTGGCGACACCGGGAGGCACTTATCCGCTGACCGTCCGGGCCAGCGGCTCGGGCGTTACCGATGCCACGGCGACGTTCAACCTGACGGTCGCGGCGGCCGGGAGTTTCGGTCTGACGGCCAACCCGAGTACCCTATCGCTGGCGCGCGGAGCCAGCAGCACGGTCGCCATCGCCGTCGGTCGCTTGGGCGGCTTTACCGGCAGCGTCTCGCTTGCCGTGCAGGGCGCGCCATCCGGAGTGACGGCGACCCTCAATCCCACCAGCACCACGGGCACCACGGCATCGCTCGCCATCAGCGTCGGCGCTGGCGCAGCCCTCGGGGCCAGCACGCTGACCGTGCGCGGCACTGCCGATGGCCAGCCCGAGCGAACGGTGCCGATCCAGCTTACCGTTACCGCAGCAGGCGGAGGCACTGGCGCCTCGTTCATCATCGGGTGTCTCAGCCCGGTCTGGGCCGCGTATCAGGATGGCGATGGCGCCTGGACCCAGGTGACCGGGACGCTGCAGGGGGCCTACAACTTCAACATCAGCGGCGCGCGCGGCAGCTTTGCCTTCGCGACGGCGTCAGGTACGCAGGCGGCGGTAACGGTGATTCGAATGACGCGGGCCGAGATTACGGCGGCGCCGCAGGACTACTGCAGCCAGCTTCCCGGCGCGACCAAGTTCATCAACGGCAGCGTGGCGGGGCTGGCTACCGGCGACAATGCCCAGATCTGGCTCGGCGGTGCGGGCGTGTCCCGCTCGAACAATCAGGTCTTCTCGATCGTGGGCATCGCGAATGGTGCGCAGGATCTGGTGGCCTTCCGGCGCAGCAACCTGGCGGTGTCGCCCAACCCGAGCCGGGGAATCATTCGGCGGGATCTCGACGCTGCCAATGCCAGCACGCTGCCGGTGGTCGACTTCGGGGCGGCCGAGTCGTTTGCCCCTGGTACCGCGAGCTTCGTGGTGCCCAACTTTGCGGCGGGTGAGTCGATGGCGCTCACCATGGCGTATCGGACGGGAGCGGCCTGCACCTTCGCGCAGCTCTATCAGGTCGCTATGACTGGTCAGGCCGCGAGTCCCGTGGCAGTCGAGGGAATCCCGGCGTCTGCTCGCCGCGCATCGGATACCCATGTGGCGACCATCACGGCGGTGACCGGCAGCCCACTGCCGACGGCAGCGCGGCTGGTGCAGGAAAACTTCGGTGCCCTGGCCAATCGGACCATGACGCTGCCGCCACCGTTGGGTGTGCCGGCGATCACCACGCCGGCAGGTCCGTACAAGCGGCTTCAGGGCGTCTATCAGCTGCCGGACGTCTTCACGGGCGGGACATCGTTCCAGTACTTCTCGCTCAGCCCCATCCGCACCGTGGTGATCTCGGCCACCGCTGCCTGGGTAGGGGGCACCACGGCCACGATGGCGATGCCGGATTTCAGCGGGGTGGCGGGCTGGAACAACGATTGGGCGCCTGCCTCGGCGTCAACGGGCTCGTGGGCGGCTCAGGGAGTCGGCTCGAACTTCACCGCTCAGAACCTCTGTCAGGCGGATGGCCGGCTGGTATCGTCGGATCAGCGCGGCTCGTTCTAATCGGAGGGAACTGCCTAACACGACACGAGGCCGGCCCGCAGCGGACCGGCCTCGCTGTTTATACCGGGCTTAGCGAACGAAGGTGTCGAGCCAGAGCAGTACGATCGTCGGTTCCTGGCCCGGGGTGTTGGTGGCCTGGAACTTTGCGAGACGCAGTCGGTAAGCTTTGCCCGTTTCGAGCGGCACCGCCACCGAGTCCTGACTGCCGTTCTCAGGTGGGGTTCCGTACCTGATCGGTGGCAGCATCTTGTTGTCGAGGTTGGTGACCCGCCAGATCGATGCCGTATCGTCGGCCGGGTGGATGCTCAGAAGGCCCGCGCCGCATTCGGGCAGCCAGGAGAAGCTCGGGGTCAGTCCCTCGCCTGTATTGACCGTCGACACGTTGACGCAAGCCGCAGTGTCGCCGGGGTCGATCGAGGCGACCGGGTCGCTGCAAGCGCCTGCCGCCAGGGTCAGGCCAAGAACCGTCATGCTATTCAAGTACCGCATCGGACACTCCCTACGTTCGTAATTCAAGCGAAACTTAAGCCAAAACGCGGCCCGCCGGGGCTCGCCCGACTGTCGCAGGACCGCCGATCAGCATTTCCAGGGCGACACACGACAGCGGCGACGCCCTGATGGCCGATATCTAATCGCGGGCGGGGGCTGGACCGGTCCAGCTGGCCACGTGATCCGGAACCGCGATGCCGGGGCCGAGCCGGGGGTCAGGGGCCGGGGCGCCAACGGCCACGGTGAGCGGAATGACGCCGGCCCAGATCGGGAGGGCGTAGTCCTCCTCGTCGTCCTTGGGCGGCCCGGTCCGGACCTTGGCCGAGGCCTCGTCGATCTCGAGGCGGAGCAGGGTGGTGGCCTTCCGCTCCTGGGCCGTCATCGGGCGGAGCGTGGCCCAGCGACCGGGCAGCAGATGCTCGACGAAGCGCTCGAGCGCCGCTGCCAGCTCCGCATCGTCGTCGACCCGCTGGGCCCTGCCGAAGAGCATGGCGGAGCGGTAGTTGATCGAGTGGTTGAAGGCAGAGCGGGCCAGCACCAGTCCGTCGGTGTGGGTCACCGTCAGGCAGCACTCGACCCCGCCGCTGCCCAGGGTGCGCAGCATGCGGCTGGCAGAGGATCCGTGGAAGTAGACGTGATTGCCCTCACGCCAGTAGGAGGTCGGGGTGACGACCGGGCGGCCCTCGATCAGGTAGCCGACGTGGCAGATGAAGCCGCCATCGAGCACCGCGTAGAGCGAGTCGCGGTCGTAGTGGCCGCGATCGGGGAGGCGCTTGACGCGGGTGAATGGGGTTGGGCCGGTCACAGGCAGCTATCCGGAGAGAGACGACTGAAGTTTAACGGCATCGAACGACCTGGTGACGCTCGTGAACCAGCTACTTTCGGAAACCTGCTGGCGCTTGTATAACCAAGGATCCACAGCTCGAACCCGGGAGGTCACGCATGCTCATTGCGGTATCAGCGGCCACGGGCCAGCTCGGCCGCCTCGTCATCGAGCGCCTGAAGGCAAAGGTGCCAGCTGCGAACATCGTGGCGCTGACCCGGTCTGCCGAGAAGGGTGCAGACCTTGGCGTCAGTGTGCGGGTAGCCGACTATGCCAAACCCGAGACGCTCGGCCCTGCGCTGGCCGGGGTGGATACGTTGCTGCTGATCTCGTCGAATGAGATCGGCCAGCGGACGCCGCAGCACAAGAACGTGATCGCGGCAGCCAAGCAGGCCGGGCTTGGCTGGATCATCTACACCAGCCTGCTCCGAGCCGACTCCTGGCCGATCGACCTGGCAATCGAGCATTGGGAAACCGAGCAGATGCTGGCGGCATCGGGCATCCCGTACACGGTGCTCCGGAACAGCTGGTATCACGAGAACTATGCCGGCGCGATTGCCGGCGCTCGGGCGACCGGTGCCCTGCTCGGTAGTGCCGGCGACGGCAAGATTTCCTCGGCGGCGCGGGCCGACTACGCCGATGCGGCAGTGGCGGTGCTGACCGGCACCGGGCATCAGGGCAAGACCTACGAGCTGGCCGGCGACACCGCCTTCACGCTTGCGGACCTGGCGGCTGAAATCTCCCGCCAGCTCGGCCGCGAGATACCCTATCGGAACCTGCCGGTCGACGAGCTGGCAAAGGTGTTGGCGAGCATCGGCGTGCCGGAGCCGATTGCGGGGATGATGGCGCGCTGGGAAGCAGGCACGGCGGAGGGCAGGATCTTCGATGACGGCCGCCAGCTGTCGCGGTTGATCGGTCGCCCGACGACACCGGTGGCGGCTACCGTGCGGGCGGTGCTGGGCTGAAACGGCACCGCGAGGCTGGAGCCACCCCAGCATCATCGTCGGATCAGATGCTCTTGACAGCAGTTCATTGGTTTGATAACTATCAAACTATGACTGAGTCGCTGCTTGCCAAAGGTCAGTTCGAGCGAATCGCCAAGGCGCTCGCGGATCCTCGCCGGTTCGGCTTGCTCGAGTCGATCGCGAGCGACGAGACCTATCCGTGCCAGCAGCTCTGCCGGGACTTCCCCGTCAGCAAGGCGACCATTTCGCACCACCTGAAAGAACTCATCAGGGCCGGACTGGTCGACGCGGAACGACAGGGCCAGTACCTGAACTACCGGGTTCGACGCGACGTGCTGGCCGCTTACGGGGCCGAGCTGCTGCGTCGAACCACTCCCGCCGCATTGCAATCACCCAGCTGACCAAACCCAATCCAGAAGCAGGCTAAGATGTTGTGGGCTAACCGCTTTCGTGTCGCTTACCAGTTCGATAGTAATAAAACTGTAATACCCATTCCATAGACTTGTCGAGCGCGAGGTGTCGTGGTCGAATCGGCCGCGACGCATACCGAGGCAGGCATCAGCCAGTATCACCAGAGAGAGCAGGAAGAGTTATGAGTAACCAAGCAATTGCGAGAATGCCGGGCTGGGTCGGCGGGGCGATCCTGCTGTTGACGATCGGTGGGGGCGGCAGCGCGCTCGCGGCCTGGAAGGTCGCCACGCTCAATGCGTCCTCGGCCGCGGCCGCCGGTCAGCCGGAGCCGATGGAGCTGGTCGCTGCCGCGCCAGCGACGGCCCGGTCGTATCAGCCCACCACGACCGCCATCGGTACGGTGCTGGCGCTGCACTCGGTCACGCTGCGAAACGAAGCCCCCGGTACGGTTCGCCGGGTTCTGCTGACGGCGGGGAAGGTGGTGGAGCCCGGCGCGGTGCTGGTGGCGCTCGACGTGACGGTCGAAACGGCCCAACTCGAGGCGCAGCAAGCGCAGCTGGCACTGGCGCAGACCACCCTGGGCCGGCTCGAGCGGTTGCTGGGCACGCGGGCGGTCTCGGCGGAGGAAGTCGACCGGGCCCGGGCGGAGCGCGATGTGGCCGAGGCGGAAATCGCGCGGATCCGTGCCATCATCGAGCGGAAAACGATTCGGGCGCCGTTCCGGGCGCGGATCGGTCTGTCCAACGTGCATCCTGGCCAGTACCTCTCCGAAGGTACCGAGCTGACCACGCTGCAGAGCGTGGGAGACGAGTCCCACGTCGATTTCACCGTGCCTCAGGATGTGGCCGCGCGGCTCCAAACCGGTGACCCGGTGTTCGTGGCCGTCAACGGCGGCGAGCCAGTTCGCGCTCGCATCGTAGCGGTGGACGCCCGGGTCGACGCGTCCACCCGGAGCACCCTCGTGCGAGCTCGAATCAATGGCGACGCGGGTGCGGTCGCGCCGGGCGCGTCGGTGCGGGTCCGGGTCCCGGTCGGCCCGGCGGTCGAGGCCGTGACGGTGCCCGTGAGCGCGCTCCGCAAGGGACCGAGCGGCGATCATGTCTTCGTGATCGTGACCGGGGCGGACGGCAAGCCTCGGGCGCAGACCCGGGGCGTCAAAGCCGGCGAGGTGCTGGGCGACGAGGTGCTGATCCTCGAAGGCCTCTCGGCCGGTGATCAGGTGGCGGCGTCCGGGGCATTCAAGCTGCGCGAAGGCGTCCTGGTCGCGCTGCAGGGCCCGGCGGCACTGCCGGCAGACGGGAGCGAGTGATGTCAGCCTCACCCCGTCGCGCGATCACGGATCTCTTCATCAAGCATCCGGTGCTCGCGATCGTCGTCAACCTGGCCCTGGTGCTGGTCGGGTGGCGCGCGCTGGCGTCGCTGCCGGTGCAACAGTATCCCCAGCTCGAGAGCACCTCGGTCGTGGTCAGCACGGTTTACTACGGCGCCAGCGCCGAGACGGTGCGTGGCTTCCTGACCACGCCAATCGAGCGCGCCGTCTCGTCGATCGGCGGGGTGGACTACGTCGAGTCCACCAGCCGCGCCGGCGTCAGCACGGTCACCGTGCGGCTCAAGCTCAACTACAGCAGCACGGCCGCGCTCGCGGAGGTGACGGCTCGGCTGCAGCAAGTTCGCTCCGAGCTGCCTCCCGATGCGGAGCCACCGGCGGTCGAGATCCAGCGAACCGATCGGCCGTACGCCTCGTTCTACCTCAGCTTCGCATCGGCTCAGCGGAGCGTGGCCGAGCTGACGGACTGGCTCGGTCGGACGATGCAGCCGCAGCTGGCCACCATCGAGGGGGTTCAGCGGGTCAGCAACAGCGAGGGCGGCCGGCCCATCGCGATGCGGATCTGGATCGATCCGGACCGGCTTGCCGCGAAGAACCTGGCGCCGGGCGATGTCTATGCCGCGCTGCAGCGCAACAACTATCTCGCCGCGGTGGGCCAGACCAAGGGCAACCTGGTGCAGGTCAGCTTGCTGGCCAACACCGACCTGCGCACAGCCGAGGAGTTTGCCGATCTCATCGTTGCCGAGCGGCAGGGAGCCGTGGTGCGGCTGAGCGATGTGGCGCGGGTGGAGCTCGGCGCAGAGGAGGCGACCCTGGTCGCCAAGTACAATGCGCAGGAGGCGGTCTACCTGGGCGTCTGGCCGCTGCCGGGCGCCAACGAAATCGCCGTGGGCGACCGGCTGACGGCCGAGATGGCGCGGCTCGCGCCGACGCTGCCCTCAGATATCGAGATGCAACTCGTCTGGGACGGCACCATGTTCATGCGCGACGCGCTGGGTGAGATCAGCAAGACGCTGATCGAGACCATGCTGATCGTGGCGCTGGTGGTGTTCCTGTTCCTGGGCTCGATCCGCACCACGATCGTGCCGCTGATCGCCATGCCGGTCTCGCTGATCGGGGCCGGGATCGTGATGGCGGCCTTCGGCTTCAGCCTCAACCTGCTCACCATCCTCGCGATCGTGCTTTCGGTTGGCCTCGTGGTCGATGATGCCATCGTGGTGGTGGAGAATGTGGAGCGCCATGTTCGCGCCGGCCGCTCGCGGCTGGAGGCGGCGCTGCTCGGTGCGCGCGAGCTGATCGGTCCGATCATCGCCATGACGGTCACATTGGCCGCAGTCTATACGCCGATCGCGTTCCAGGGTGGTCTGACCGGATCGCTCTTCCTCGAGTTTGCCATCACCCTCGCGGCGGCGGTGGTGCTGTCGGGCGTGGTTGCCGTGACGCTCTCGCCGATCATGAGTGCGCGGCTGGTGCATCCCCAGGGCAAGGAAGGCCGGCTGACGGTGCTGGTGAGCCGCGGCTTCGAGCGGATCCGGGCCGGCTATGCGCGGCTGCTCGATGGCGCGCTCGGCATGCGGTGGGCAATCGTGGCGGGTTCGCTGCTGGTGACGGTGGCAGCCTGGCCGCTCTACCAGTTCTCGCGGAGCGAGCTGGCGCCGGTCGAAGATCAGAGTCACATCAGCCTCTTCTATGAATCGGCGCCGGACGCGACGCTCGCGGCCACCAACCAGGCCTCGCTCGACGTGGTCCGCGCCGTCAATGCGTTTCCCGAGAACCGGTTCATGTGGTCGCTCACCGCCAACTGGGGCGGCTTTGGCGGCTTCGTGGCCAAGGACTGGCGCACCCGGGACCGCTCGACCGAGCAGATGTATGGCGAGGTCTACTGGGCGGTGTCGCAAGTGCCCGGGCTTCGGGTCTTTCCGCGGCTCGACCCGCCGTTGCCGACGCCGGGTCAGTTCGACGTCGAGCTGGTGCTGCAGAGCGACTTGCCGCCCGAGCAGTTCCTCGAGACGGTGAACGCCGTGGTCGGGGCCGGCTGGGCCAGCGGCAAGTTCCTCTACGTCGACACCGACCTCAAGATCGACCTGCCGGAGGCGACCGTCACCATCGATCGCGACCTGGTGGCCGATCTCGGCCTCGATCTCGCCACGATCGGCCGTGAGCTGGGCACCATGCTGGGTGGCGGTTACGTCAATCGGTTCAACTGGTATGACCGGAGCTACAAGGTCATCCCGCAGCTCGGTGAAGAAGATCGCGCCACGGTTGGTCCGCTGCTCGACCTCAAGATCCGCACGCCGAGCGGTGCGCTGGTGCCGGTGTCGAGCTTTACCAAGATCGAGACTCATCCGGCACCGCGGACCCTCAACCGGTTTCAGCAGCGGAACGCGGTGCGGGTCTTCGGCGGGGTGCAGCCTGGGGTGACCAAGGACGAGGGGCTTCGGGTGCTGGAGCAGGCGGCCGCGGCCGTCGCGCCTCCTGGCATGGGCGTCGACTATGCCGGTGAGTCGCGTCAGATCCGGCTCGAGGGCAGCGCCCTCACGGTGACGCTCGGCTTTGCGGTCATCCTGATCTACCTCGTGCTTGCCGCGCAGTTCCAGAGCTTCCGCGATCCGCTGATCGTGCTGCTCGGCTCGGTGCCGCTGGCGATTTCCGGGGCGCTGATCTTCAGCTTCCTCGATCTCACCACGATGAACATCTACTCGCAGGTCGGGTTGATCACGCTGGTTGGCCTGATCGCGAAGAACGGGATCCTGATCGTGGAGTTTGCCAACCGGCTGCGGGACCAGGGGCTCGCGAAGATGGCGGCGCTGCGCGAAGCGACGCTGACCCGGTTCCGGCCGGTGCTGATGACCACCGCAGCGACCGTGTTCGGCCACTTCCCGCTCGTGCTGGTGACGGGCCCGGGCTCCGAGGCGCGCAACAGCATCGGGATCGTACTGGTGGCGGGCATGGCGGTGGGCACGCTGTTCACACTGTTCGTGGTACCCGTCTTCTACTCGCTGATAGCGGCCGAGCGCCGCGCCGTCGTCGACGAGACGGTGCCGGCCGTGCTCGCGCCGGCTGAAGGGATAGCTCATGCGTAGGATATGGATGGCAGCGACCGCCGGCGCCGTGCTCGTGGCGGCGCCGAGCGCAGGAGCCGCGGCGACGGGGACTCGGGCCGTCGCGTCGTGGTCGCCCGCGCCGCTCGGGCGGATGGTAGCAGCACCGGCTCGCGCCGACACGGTGACCGACGCGTTCGGCTTCTGGCAGACGCTGGGCGACACGACCCTGGCTCGACTGACCGAAGAGGCCCTGCGGGCGAGTCCGACTGCACAGCAGGCCGAGGCGCGGGTGCGGCAGGCGCGCGCGGCGCGGTCGCAGGCGGTGCTGGACCTCGTGCCGGAGGTATCGGTGGCCGGGGGCTACACCCGGCAGCGGATTGCGGAGGCGGCGTTCGGCCTGGCCGTGCCCGACCGCGGGCTTTGGGACGCCGAGGTGCGCGCGTCGTGGGAAATCGACGTGTTCGGCCGACTCCGCCGGTCGCTCCGCGGCTACGGCGAGCTCTCGGCCTCGGCGGGTGAGGACTTGCGGGACGTGCACCGGGTGCTGGCCGCTGCGGTGGCCGGGGCGTACTACGAGCTTCGGGGCGCGGAGGACCAGCTTCGGGTGGCGGAGCAGAACGCGGAGAATCAGCGCCGCACGCTGCAGCTCACTCGGGATCGGCTCGAGGCGGGTCGGGGCACCGAGTTCGACACCGAGCGGGCCCGGGCTCAGCTCAGCAGCACCCTGGCAATGATTCCGACCCTGGAGTCGCGGGTCGCGGCGGCGCGGCATCGGATCGGGGTACTGATCGGTCGGGAGCCGCAGACGCTCGGTGCGGAGCTGACCGGGGGCGGGGCGCCGCTGCCCAGCCTTCCTGCGGCGCTCTCGCTGGCTGAGCCGGACGCGCTGGTCCGGGCCCGCCCCGACGTGCGGGCGGCGGAGCGGCGGCTGGCGGCGGAGACGGCCTTCGTCGGGGCGGCCAAGGCCGAGTACCTGCCGAGGCTCAATCTGGGCGGCACGGCGGGGTACACGTCGACCGAGTTCGATGGGCTGACGAAGTCGGGCAGCGGCCGCTATGCGGTGGGGCCGGTGCTCACCTGGCCGGCGCTCAACCTCGGGCGGGTCAAGGCTGGCGTCGATGCGGCGCGCGCGCTCGAGGCGCTGGCCGAGGCGCGGTATCGGCAGACGGTGCTGCTGGCGCGGGAAGAAGTCGAGAGCGGGCTGGTGGCCTACACCAAGGCGAGGGAGCGGCTGGCTCGGCTCGAGGAGGCTGCGGACGCGAGCGGTCGGGCAGCGGAGCTGGCACGGCTTCGGTTCGAAGGCGGAGTGGCGGACTTTCTGCAGGTGCTCGATGCGGAGCGGTCGATGCTGGCGGCGCAGGATCAGCTGGCGCAGGGGCGGACGGAGGCGGTGACGGCCCTGGTGGCGGTATATCGGGCAGTCGGTCAGACAGACGCGATCCGGTGAGCCTCACCGAGGCGGGGAACCGTCATTCGGGAGGCCTGTTGACGACGACACCAAATTTACGGTAAATTTGGTGTCGATGTTTACACGATCTCTGGTTCCGCCCCGTGGATCCTTCTTTCTGTTCGGGCCGCGGGGCACCGGCAAGAGCACCTGGATCCGCTCCCGGTTCGACGACGCCTTCGTCGTCAACCTGCTCATGACGGAGAATACGGTGCGGTATGCGCACGATCCGGCGCTCTTCCGCGCGGCAGTATTGGCACGGCCGAAAACCGACTGGGTCGTGATCGATGAAGTGCAGCGCGTGCCCCGGCTGCTCGACGAGGTGCACTACCTCATGGAGGAAAAGGGCTACCGGAAGTTCGTGCTCACCGGTTCGTCGGCCCGAAAGCTCAGGCGTGGAGCGGCGAACCTGCTCGCCGGCCGCGCGGTTCTGCGCAAGCTTTACCCGCTAACGGCGGCCGAGACGGGCTTCTCGATGCCGGTGGAGCAACGGTTGCGGTACGGTTCCATGCCACTCAGCGTGGTCGCGGAAGACGACGACACCCGCGAGGATTACCTCCGGGCGTACGTGACGACCTACCTTGCCGAGGAGATTCGGGCTGAGGGGCTCGCGCGGGATCTCGGGAGCTTCAGCCGGTTCCTGGAAGTGGCGGCGCTGGCGGCCGGGCAGACCACGAACGTGTCGGGCCTGGCCAGAGACGCCGGCGTCTCGCGCGAAACGGCGCGTGGATATTTCGAAATCCTGGTCGACACGCTGATCGGTGATTGGCTTCCCGCTTACCGCCCGCGGGCCAAGGTCAAGGAGGTCGCGCAATCTAAGTTCTACTGGTTCGATCCGGGCGTGCTGCATGCGGCTGCCGGAGGGTTCGACCAGCCGATGTCCGCCGACTGGGACGGCGTGCTGCTGGAGCATCTGATCCTTCACGAGATACGGGCGTACATGCACTATGCCGGGATCAAGGGCTTTCTCGGCTACTGGGCAACGCCGAGCGGCGGGGAAGTCGATTTCGTGTGGTGGCATGGTAAGAAGATCGTGGCGATCGAGGTGAAATCCGCTCGCCGGTACCGCCGGGAGTACTGTGCCGGGATCCGCGCGCTGAAAGCGGGGATGGCGGCAGATGTTCGAAGCTACGTCGTCTATCGCGGCGACAGTGAACTCGAGGTCGACGGGACTCGTGTCCTGCCGGTCGACACCTTTCTCCGCCGCCTGCACGGCGGTGAGATCCTCAAGTAACGATCATCGGCAGACTGAGAGATTCCTCGGGTGCGGTTCTCAAACTGATCGGTATACCGAATCTGCGCGTTCTCGACCAGCTTGGCGTACTCCCCGCCGAAAGATTGCTCGATCCCGTACCAACACCGGTGAAGGACATCCGGTCTCGTTCTAGGCGTGACTGACCCAGAACCTCGCCAGCGCCTCCGAGGCTGCGGCGAGATCGGCGAGCGTCGAGCCGTCGCTGCTCGACTCGAACGGGTCGATGATCCGATCCCTGCGCAGCGCCGTTCGGTGACGCTTGAGGATCTCGCGTGCGGCGACGTCCCGAGCATACGGTGTGGTGGCGTGTTCGAGCTCGTGATCGTGCCAGGTCGCCACGTCGATGACGAAACGATACCGCTCCCGCCAGTATCCCCAGGCCGGAATGGTGGGGCTTACGCCAAGGATACCGGCCCAAGCCGACGGGTTCCCGCTGAACATCCGGGTGCCCCCATCGGACTCGGCCGTATCGAGGTTGCGGATGAAGCGCGCTCGGGCCAGATCGTCCGCGGCACGGCGAACGGCAGCGGTGGTATAGCCGATGGCGTCTGCAATCATCGTCACACTGGCCCACTCAGGCAGGTGCATGTTGAGGCCGAGAATGAAGCTCAGCACGTCAGCCTTGACGCCAACACCCATGCCCATTCGGAGCTGTACCATCAGGGTGGCCCACGAGGTCAGCCGAGGCTCGACAGCGCGGATCTTATCGGCTCGCTTGCTCAGGGGAGCAGCGTCGGTCGAACTGAGCGAACGCCATCGAGCGTCCCTGGCGTTTCGGACCCGCTCCTGGGCGAGTGACTCGAGGCGCGTCGACACGATTGGCGGCAGGCCGACGCGGAGGTTGCCGAGGCGCTGAATACTGATGACAGCGGAGTTGCGATCGACCCAGGACCAGATAACGTCTGCCAAGCGTCGCTCGTGATCCATCATCCAGAGCGAGGTCAGGATCAGGGCCTCGGGATCGATGGTTGTCCGAGTCGGGGCACCGCTGGACACGGTTGCACCGAGCGTTCCCCACTGGCGCCAAATAACCTCCAGGGTTGCCTGGCGCAGGCTAGCGGCGAAGTCGATCGCGATACTGTTGGGCATGAGAAACCACGTTGGAAACGGTTCTGCCGAAGTCGACGCCAGGATCCTGACTCCTGACCCAGCTTGCGGCCGCTGCGAGTTCGCCGTCGGTTGGACGGAGGGCAATCAGGTCCTGGAAATGCACGCTCGAAGGGCCGCGATCGTCGGCGGCTGCGTACAGCTTGAAGAAGATCAGATCGTAGCGATCGACGATGCCGACCCAGAGTGCGCCGCCATACAGTCGCCAGTGAACACGACCCTCGAGGCCTGGTGGCAGACCTGTCTGCCACTGAGAAGCAGGACCGGTGTTGAGCCAGTGAGGGTCCAATCCTAAGTCTTTTGCGACGATGGCAGCGGCATTCGAGAGGGCCGCTGGGAGGGGCTCCTCGGGCGGGCCCAGCTCGATCGCTCCGCGAGTGTCAGGCGGCTTGCCGAAGGCTAAGATGTCCACGTCGGTGGTGGCACGCGAAACGAGCCCGAGCAGGTTCAGGGCTGACCCGCCGATGACGGCAATTCGGAAATTGACCTGGCGCGCCGCGAGCAGCTCTCCCACCAGCTGGAGCGCCCGCTCGATGTCCGAAGGGAGCATGTGGGACCTTGTGGCTTGTAGTCAGCTCATCGCGATATATAATATATCGTTACTGACAATATTATCAATAGTATATGCCGTATTATGGTTGTGCAAGGGAACAATTGGTAGCCAACGAAGGCGACTTGGAGAGGGGTGAGGTGCTTAAGTATGAGAGGCGGCAGATTCACGGGAGGCCAGCTGAGTGCGCCGGTCAGGCGGCTGGCCCAGGCCTGCAGGTCGATGGTGCAGGTCAGCTACCACCTCAGGGCAAACGTCAACCCCACGCTGCTCTGAGGTGTCGGCCCCACGCGGAAAGTCGACTCAGGCAGCGGTACGATTGCCCATTGGTCACCTTCGCCTAGCGACCCGATGATCAACCCTACCAGCGCGCCCACAGCACCGAGCACCAGTGCGCCTCCCGCCATCGCTTGTCCTACTGGCATCGTGTAGTAGCAGCCGCCGGCAGCACAGTCCTCGTGTGCGGTCGCGCCCAGCATTGCTCCTGCGGCGCCTCCGGCCAGGGCGCCGTACAACGCACCTCGGCCCGCCCGCGACTTCCGGCCCATGCTGACGTCCACGAGCGCGATCGCGGCCGCGGGCACTCGCACCGTGTCGGCGGCGGCCCCAGGCTTGATGTCCCTGGTCAGGACAACCGTGGTGTCCCAGGAAATCAGGGTTCCGCTGGTGCGGAGGGTGTCGGCTTTGGTGGGGTGGGTGTAGATGAGGCGCACTCGTTGCCCGGGCGCGACGCTCTGGGCGGCGATCCATGCGACCGGGGTCGCAAGCAGGATGAGTAACGCGGCGAGGGCTCGCATGCGTCTGCCCTTGATATGGCGCTCGGACGCGGTGGCCGCAAGGGTGGAGGGCCGGATCCCGAAAAAGGGGGTATGGCGTTGTTCGCCGAGGGGCTACTGCCGGTCCGTCCGGAAACGACGAAGGGCGAACGCAGAGGTGGCGTTCGCCCTTCGTGGCTTACGGAGCCAGCTGAGTATGCCGGTCATGCGGCTGGCGCTTCCGGCTTGGGTCGGTTGAGCGGCCAGGCCACGTTCCGGGCGCTGGCCCAGGCTCCTTTGAGCGAGGGTGCCTCACGGAACCGGTAGAGCATCATGCCGTCGAGCTGGCGGACCATGGCAATCAGCTCCGAGCCCAGGCCGGCGAGTTCGAGCCGGGCACCGGTGTGGGTCATCCGCGCCGAGGTGATCTCGGTGGTGATGCGATCGAACTCGGCCAGCCCTTGCTCGAGTTCCGCCGGGATCCGCTCGATTAGACCGTAGCGATCGAGCAGATCGCGGTGCCGGGTGACGACGGCCGCGATGTTGCCGGCCGCGGCGCGGAACTCCCGGTCGCTGGGCTGGCGCGGCATGCGGACCTGGCCGCGCAGTTCCGGCAGCTCCTTGGCCGCGGCGGTGCCGATCCGCTGGATGTGGCGCAGTGCCTCGCGGCGGAGCCGGGTGCGGACGGCGTGCTTGTGCTGGACGGACGCCGCCCGGAGGGTTTCGCCGCGATCGACCTCGGCCACCAGGTCGAGGGCGCGGGCGACGCGCTCTTCGAACTGGGCGGTGACGGCAATGCCGTTGGCCGACTCGAAGGGGTTGGCGCGGAGGAAGTCGCGCACCCGCACTGCCATGTCGACCTTGATCCGTAACTCGTTTCGCATACGACTACTCCTTTCCCATCTGCTTGGCTGGCACCCGACCGCGGCGGGTGTGCCCTTCGTGCGGGGGCAAGGTACCGCCGGGCTCCGCGGCTGCCGGGGCGGTCGAGGGGGTGGATGCGAGGGGCGTGCCAGGTGGGCAGAACCGCCTCGATGCTGGTGAACTGGATGCGAGGCCTAGTTGTCTGGGCATGAGGGCGGATGGGCGCGGTCGGGGAAAGTGTCGTGGGCGGGTCGGGGGTGATGGTTGGTGCGCGGGTGGGGCTGACGCGGTGGCGGACCGCGATGGTCGGTGTAACGGCGGGGCTGAAGGACCGGGGAATGGGGCTGCGGAGCGGGCGGGTCGCGCGGTTCGGTTTGGGATCGTAACTCGTGCTGCGGGAAGGGGTTGGGGGTCTGGCGTGAGGGTGGTTGGTGGGGTGGGAAGCTGGGCTGGTCGGGGTGGGTCCTGGACGATGTGCACAGCTGGACACGGGGCTGGGAGGGGCGCTGTCGGACCCATGGGATAGATTGGGGGAGGTGGGTGGTCGATGGTTTCGGACGTGGGCACGGGTCCATGAGCGTGATACGGTGGGGAGGGATGCGGAGGAAGTGTCATCGTTCGAGGACGCTTGGTGGACAGCGAAGGACAGTTGGATCGGCATGGTAACGGAACGGGGGCGAAGCCTACGTATCCTGTGGGGGTGAGGGCAACAGGTCGGCGAACGTTGTCCACGACGGTGCGCTGGTCTATAATCGGATGACCCCCACGATGGCGTAGGGCGGCAGGCGGCAGATGGTGGCTCTGCTAAGGTGACGAGGCTGACCGACGATTGAACTAGGGTAGGGCCCCGACTCTTCAGGTTCTCTGCACCGGGCGATCACCAGGAGCAGCTCTCCGTGTCAAGTTCTTCAGCCTTCGGCTTGGCTCGAAATCGAAGTCTTCATCGCGGGGGCAGAAGGCCTTCACCGAATCTCTGCCGACACGCTCGATTCCCTCATTATCAAGAACCTCGAACAACAGTCGGGGCGACGAACGTGACGTCGTGACCGTGTTGGTGACGTTTGGCCGGAACCAGTATGGGAAAGTCTATCAACCGTTTGGTGCAGTCAGCGCGGCGCGCGGCGGCTTAACGTGTTATTTACCCAGGCTCGCGACGGGCCCCTGACGTCCGGTACGTTGTACTAACTGGTTAGAGAGGTTGTCCTTGGCGAAGCGTACGCCCAAGTCGCGGAAGGCGGACTCGACCGGTGCCACAGTTGGCTATGAGGCCGATCTGTGGCAAATGGCCGATACCCTGCGCGGTTCGATGGATGCGGCGGAATACAAGCACGTTGTGCTGGGCCTCATCTTTCTCAAATACATCTCGGATGCGTTCGAAGAGCACCATGCCAAGCTCGTGGCGGAGCGGGGCCAGGGTGCCGATCCCGAGGACCCGGATGAGTATCGCGCTCAGAACATCTTCTGGGTGCCGCCGGAGGCTCGCTGGCAGCACCTGAAGGCGCAGGCTCGTCAGAGCACCATCGGCCAGCTTGTCGACGATGCCATGGCCGGCATCGAGCGCGACAACGTTGCGCTCAAGGGCGTGCTGCCGAAGGATTATGCTCGGCCGGGGCTCGACAAGACTCGGCTGGGTCAGCTGATCGACATGATCAGCAACATCAAGATTGGTGACGAGGCGAGTCGGGCCAAAGACGTGCTCGGCCGCGTCTACGAGTACTTCCTCTCACAGTTTGCGAGCGCGGAGGGTAAGAAGGGCGGCGAGTTCTACACGCCGCGTTGCGTCGTCAAGCTGCTGGTGGAGATGATCGAGCCGTATCGCGGCCGTGTCTACGATCCTTGCTGCGGCTCGTCGGGGATGTTCGTGCAATCGGTCGAGTTCATCCGGGCGCACAGCAAGGGCAACGGCAACGGGGGCAAGGCCAAGGCGGACATCTCGATCTACGGCCAGGAGTTCAACTACACCACCTGGCGGTTGGCCAAGATGAACCTGGCCATCCGGGGCATCGACGGCCAGATCGGGCATGGCGACACGTTCCACAACGACCGCCACCCTGATCTCAAAGCCGACTATATCTTGGCGAACCCGCCGTTCAACGTCTCCGACTGGGGTGGCGAGCGGCTGGCGGGCGACAAGCGCTGGCAGTACGGCACGCCGCCCAAGGGCAATGCCAACTACGCCTGGGTGCAGCACATCGTGCATCACCTGGCGCCGACGGGTGTTGCTGGCTTCGTGCTCGCGAACGGTTCGATGTCGTCGAACCAGTCGGGCGAGGGTGAGATTCGCAAGAATCTGATCGAGGCCGACTTGGTGGACTGCATGGTGGCGCTGCCTGGGCAGCTCTTCTACTCGACGCAGATTCCGGCCTGCCTGTGGTTTCTGGCGCGCGACCGGAAGAATGGCAAATTCCGCGATCGTCGCGGGCAGGTCCTCTTCATCGATGCTCGCAAGCTTGGCCGGATGGTGGATCGGACCCATCGCGAGCTGACCGACGAGGACGTTGCCAGAATCGCCGACACCTACCATGCCTGGCGTGGCGAGCAGGAGGCGGGCGAGTACGCCGACATTGCGGGCTTCTGCAAGAGCGCCTCGCTGGAGGAGGTGCGGAAGCATGGCCATGTGCTCACGCCCGGCCGCTACGTCGGCGCCGAGGCGCAGGAGGACGACGGCGAGCCGTTCGACGAGAAGATGAAGCGGCTCACCGCGTTGCTCCGCGAGCAGCAGGCGGAGGCCGCGAAGCTCGATGCGGCCATTGCCGCCAACCTGAAGGAGCTTGGGTATGGCGGGTGAGTCCGAGGCTCCCCCGCCGGGGCAGCTCGTCATCTATGAGGATGGGGCGACCCGTCTGCAGGTGCGGATCGAGGGGCGCACGGTCTGGCTTTCCCAGCGCCTGATCGCCGAGCTGTATCAGGTCTCCGTTCCGACCGTAAACGAGCATCTGGCAGGCATTTACGGGGACGGTGAGCTGACTTCTGAGGCAACTATTCGGAGTTTCCGAATAGTTCAACGGGAGGGAAAGCGGGACGTATCCCGCGCCATCGAGCATTACAGCCTCGATGCCATTCTGGCGGTTGGTTACCGGGTGCGGTCGCACCGGGGTACGGTGTTCCGCCAGTGGGCCACGGCTCGGCTGGGCGAGCTGCTGATCAAGGGATTTACGCTCGACGACGAGCGTCTGAAGGAAGGGCGCACGCTCGGCGCGGACTATTTCGACGAGCTGCTCGAGCGGATTCGGGACATCCGCGCGTCGGAGCGGAGATTCTACCAGAAGATCACCGACATCTACGCCACCAGCGTGGACTATGATCCTGCGCAGCCGATCAGTCAGACTTTCTTTGCGACTGTCCAGAACAAGCTGCACTGGGCGATTCACGGACGTACCGCGGCGGAGGTAATCGCGGATCGCGCCGACGCGTCCCGCCCGAATATGGGGCTGACGACGTGGAAGAACGCGCCTGGCGGACCGATTCGCCGTGCCGACGTCACGGTGGCGAAGAACTATCTCAGCGAAGAAGGGATTCGCGAGCTCAACCGCGTGGTGACGATGTACCTCGACTTTGCCGAGGACCAGGCGAGGCGCAGGCGCCCGATGCACATGGCTGAATGGGTGGTGCGGCTGGATGCGTTCCTCCAGTTCAATGAGCGCGACGTCCTGACTCATGCCGGACGCATCTCGCACCAGCTTGCCGAGCAGCACGCCTACGCGGAGTTCGAGAAGCATGTGGTCGAGCAGCGACGGCTGGAAGCGGAACATCCGACGAGCGATTTCGATCAGGTTGTCGAAGAGGCTAAGCGGCTGAAAACGGGGACAGGAGCCGCGAAGGCGATGGCGAAGAAGGCCGCGAAGGAGAAGCCGGCCCGGGGTCGCAAGCCGAAGGGAAGGGGCGCGTGATCGTGACGTGCTGTGAATCGACGGTGGAGCTTGGCATCACCTGCCTAACGGGGAAGCAAGCGGCTACCGCGAAATGAGGGAGCGTGGAAATGGCGGTTGAGCAGTTACTCGGGTCCGCGCCGGATGGCTGGGAGTACAAATCACTCGGCGCCGCCTGCCAAGGCGGAGGCGGGAGTATCCAGACTGGTCCCTTTGGCAGCCAGCTTCATGCATCCGACTACGTACCCGTGGGCATCCCGTCGATCATGCCACAAAACATCGGCGACAATAGGATCGTCGAGGATGGGATCGCACGCATTACCCCGAAGGACGCTCAACGCCTGAGTCGGTACCTCGTGCAAGCGGGCGACATCGTTTACAGCCGACGAGGAGATGTCGAGCGCCGCGCGCTGGTGCGGGATCACGAGACTGGCTGGCTGTGCGGGACCGGCTGCCTTCGGGTTCGCCTTGGCAAGCAGGGCGCCGACCCACGCTACGCTTCCTACTACCTCGGACATCCCGATGTTCGCGAGTGGATCGTCCGCCATGCTCATGGCGCAACGATGCCGAATCTGAACACGTCGATTCTTGCTGCGTGTCCATTCTTGGAACCGCCGCTTATCGAACAACGCGCCATCGCCCACATCATCGGCACGCTGGACGACAAGATCGAGCTGAACCGGCGGATGAGCGAGACGCTGGAAGCGATGGCGCGGGCGCTCTTCAAGTCGTGGTTCGTGGACTTCGACCCCGTCCGCGCCAAGGCCGAAGGCCGCGACCCCGGTCTTCCCCAGCCCCTCGCCGACCTTTTCCCGGACCGCCTCGTCGACTCCGAACTCGGCGAGATCCCGGAGGGGTGGGAGGTGGGTACGCTTGCAGATGTGGCGGCTCTGAATCCAGAGGTGTGGTCGAAGCAGACTCGCCCTCCGGAAATCAGCTATGTCGACCTTTCCAATACGAAGTGGGGTCGTATTGAGGCGGTTACGTCTCATGAGGCAGCCGCGGCCCCCAGCCGAGCACAGAGAGTTCTTCGGCCAGGAGACACGATCGTCGGGACCGTGCGCCCGGGAAACGGCTCGTACGCATTCGTCTCCGAAGATGGGCTGACAGGAAGCACGGGTTTTGCTGCTCTTCGGCCCACGGCGACCTGGCACGCGGAATTCGTGTATCTCGCCGCCACGGCGCCCGACAACATCGACGCGCTTGCCCATCTCGCCGACGGCGCGGCCTACCCCGCGGTTCGGCCCGAGGTCGTTGCGGCGACTCCGATCGTGCGCCCAACTAGCGAACTGTCTGTCCATTTCTGTCGCGCTGCGCGTCCTCTCGTGGCGCGGACCTGTCAGAATGAGCGCGAGTTCCGCACTCTGGCCGCCTTGCGTGACGGCCTGCTGCCTAAGCTCGTATCAGGCGAGCTGCGAATAGACGACGTGGAGAAGGTCGTCGGGAGAGTCGTGTGATGACAGTCGTATCCCACAGCGAGGGCCTGAAGACCGCACGGCTTCTGATGGTGCTGAGTAGCATCTCACCGCTCTTCATTCTGTGGGCGATTCGCGGGAACAGTCTCATTCCGGATCGTTGGTTCATCAGTTTCTGTGCGGTAATGGTGGTCGTGCCAAACGTTTTCCTCTGGCTCCGTATCCGCATCGCGAGGAAGCAGGCTGACAAACGCGAGCTTACAGTTGGGACGGCGGACGACCATCGCGACCACATTCTTGTCTACCTCTTCGCGATGTTGCTGCCGTTCTATTCTGAAGACTTGGGTACGTGGCGCGACCTCGGTGCGACGGTCGCCGCACTGGCGTTCATCGTGTTCTTGTTCTGGCATCTGAACCTGCATTACATGAACCTGATCTTCGCAGCGCGTGGCCTTCGCGTCTTCACCGTCTATCCCCCGACCGACGGCAACCCGCTCACCGGCAAGACCCGCCACGCCGTCATCACGCGGCGGGTCAACCTTGCCCCCGGTGACCGGATCGTCGCCTATCGGCTGAGCGACACGGTATATCTGGAGGCCGAGGCATGAAGCTGGAGTTCGATCTAGGAGACGTAACACTCACGGAGTTCGGCGTCGGGCGGGATGACGGTGATGCGCAGACCTTTGTCGCGGTACCGGTGGACGCGGACGTGCAGCGCGCGCTCCGCGAGATGGTGCATGAAACCTGGGAAGCCTTGCAAAAGGTCGAGGATGGGCCGGCGAAGTACGAACCGTCGGAGAAACATGGGAGCACAGATTTTCTCTATCTGACCCTGACGGATGACATGGCTTCCTCCGTTCGCGGGCTGCACGAGGCGACCAATCTAGACATCGTGAGCAGTGCGTTGGATGAACCGGCCGACGTGTTCTGCTACTACGTGCGGCTGACCGACAAGAAGAAACGCCGATTGACCGCTCTCCGACGCGCGTCGCAGTTTAAGGGGGTTCTCCGGAAGCGCCTGATCCGCTTCGTCTCAGATTCTCTAAAGATGATATCCGACGACGTCTTCAAGCTGGACAGTGATTTCGACCTCCTCGTCGATTCGGCCCACGTGCACATCTTGCGGCCAAGCGGTTTCGAGTTCGTCAGCAAGCTGCAGCACGCGGTCCTTGAGGCTGTTCCGGAGAACATCAAAGCGATCCGTAAGGATCTCCCATTCGTGGAGTTTGACGGTGTCGAGTCCTACGCGCGCAAACGTCCGCGGGCTGCGCGCTACCTTGCCTCGATCCTGGGTCAGACGGATACCAAGAGGATCGACAAGTCGCTCCTGAAGAGGCTTTGCAATCAAACGGGCGTTGAGGTTTCCGAAACAAAGGGAAGGATTGTCATCACGAATGGCCACGAGATGGGGTTTCTCGAAGTCCTCGACCGGCGTCGGTATGAGGTGAGTCTCGTAAGAGAGCAGTCTGAGCGTTACCGCGCGGCAAGCCTAAGGAAGATCAATGGCTAGCGCCAGCGCGGAACGGGGACGGGCCGCCGTGGCCCACACTTCGCCGTTTGTCATGCACGGGGCCCGTGATGCGGTAGCTTGTGGCTTGGTGCACATCGAACAACAGGTCTATGCGCTCGAACTGGCGGTAGCAGAGAACCCCGGACTCGCTTTCGATCTTGCCAAGACACTGGTAGAAAGCGTCTGCCGAGCGGTATTGGGCGAGCGGTCGATTGTGTTCGACGATGCGGATGACCTGCCCAAGCTATTTAAGGCGGCATCGAATCACCTTCCGTTTCTACCAGCATCTGCGAGCGATGCTGTCGAGACCCGAAGAAGTCTTGCACAGACTCTGAATGGCTTGAGTTCAGCGGTTCAGGGCATCTGCGAGCTGCGGAATCAGTGCGGTTTTGCGTCCCATGGGGCGGGCACTCCGCGTCCGTTGATGGAGTCGATACAAGCCCTGCTCGCCGCCGAGGCCGCAGATACGATTGTGGGCTTTCTGCACCGCGTCCACCGTCAGGATCGGCTGCCCCCGCCTTCCGCGCGAGCGTTGTATAACGAGAACGAAGCCTTCAACGAATCGGTCGATGGGACTTACGGCCCCATCCAGATTCTCGAGATCGAGTTCAGGGCCAGCGAAATCCTGTTTGAGATGGAGCCCGAGAGCTATCGAATCTACGCGACCGGGTTTGACGAGCTGGGGGCCGATTCAGATACGCCCGTGGAGGCTGAAGAGTGACAAACCACGGCGTCACCGAACTTGTCGTCGAACAGGCCGCCCTCGCCTGGTTCGAAGCAACCGGCTGGCAGATTGGCCATGGGCCTGAGATCGCGCCCGACATCACGACGGGGGAGCGTGCGGGGTTTGACGAAGTCATGCTGGGCCAGCGATTACGCGATGCGCTAGCACGCCTGAATCCTGAGCTGCGCCCTGAGGCACTCGAGGACACCGTCCGCAAGTTGCGGCGGCTTGACGGTGCCAATCTTGTCCAGCGCAACCGATCGCTCCACAGGCTGCTGGTGGACGGGGCTGCGGTGGAGTACCGGGATGCTGAAGGCGCGATCCGTGGTGCCCAGGCGCGAATCATCGACTTCGACAACCCCGCAAACAACGACTGGCTGGCCGTCAACCAATTCGCCGTTGTCGAGAACAAGCGCAGCAGGCGACCAGACGTGGTGCTGTTCGTCAATGGGCTGCCCCTAGCACTGCTCGAACTCAAGAACGCTGCCAACGAGAACGCCACGGCAGCCGCAGCCTTCCAGCAGCTCCAGACCTACAAGGCCGAAATTCCGAGCCTGTTTGCGTTCAATGTTGTTCTGATTGCGTCCGATGGCATCGAAGCTCGTGTGGGCACACTTACCGCCGGGCGGGAGTGGTTCAAGCCGTGGCGTACGATTTCTGGCGAAGTCCTCGCCGACAAGATGCTGCCTGAGGTTCAGGTCGTCATCGAGGGGCTTCTGGCGCCGAGGCGGTTCCTCGATCTGATCCGCGACTTCGTCGTCTTCGAGAACGACGGCAGCGGCCGGATCGTTAAGAAGATGGCAGGCTACCACCAGTTCCACGCTGTGCAGGTAGCGGTCCGCGAGACGCTGCGCGCTGCCGAGCTGGTGGAGTTGGGGCGATTATCGGACAACATTGGGCGCTACGAATCGGGCCTCAAGCCAGGCGGCGACCGCGGCGATCGTCGTGTCGGTGTCGTGTGGCACACGCAGGGTTCGGGGAAGAGCCTGACGATGGCCTTCTACGCCGGGCGGATCATCCGAGAACCGGCGATGGGCAACCCGACCCTGGTCGTGCTGACCGACCGGAACGATCTCGATGACCAGCTCTTCGAAACCTTCTCCCACTGCCAGGATCTGCTTCGTCAGCCGCCGGTACAAGCCGAGAGTCGTGCGCACCTGCGCGAGCTGCTGGCCGTCCAATCGGGTGGCGTGGTGTTTACGACGATCCACAAGTTCTTTCCCGAGGAGAAGGGCGACCGTCACCCGACGCTCTCCGACCGCCGCAATGTCGTGGTGATTGCCGACGAGGCGCACCGCAGTCAGTACGATTTCATCGACGGCTACGCGCGCCACATGCGCGATGCGCTACCGAACGCCTCGTTCATCGGCTTCACCGGCACGCCGATCGAGCTGCAGGATGCCAACACCCGCGCCGTGTTCGGCGACTACATCAGCATCTACGACATTCAGCGTGCCGTCGAGGACGGCGCGACGGTGCCGATCTATTACGAGAGCCGGCTTGCCAAACTGAAGCTCGATGAGCAGGAACGTCCGACCATTGATCCCGACTTCGAGGAAGCGACCGAAGGCGAGGAGGTCGACCGCAAGGAGAAACTCAAGACTAAGTGGGCGCAGCTCGAGGCGGTGGTGGGTTCCGAGAAGCGGATCGCGATCGTGGCGCGCGATATCGTCGAGCATTTCGAGAAGCGGCTCGAGGTCATGGACGGCAAGGCGATGGTTGTCTGCATGAGCCGCCGGATCTGTATTGCCCTCCACGATGAGATCGTGAAGCTCCGACCGGAGTGGGCCCGTGACGAGGACGATCGCGGCGCGGTCAAAGTCGTGATGACCGGTTCGGCTTCGGACCCCGCCGAATGGCAGCGTCACATTCGTAACAAGCCTCGGCGTGAGGCGCTGGCGAAGCGCTTCCGAAGCGCGACCGATCCGCTTCGGCTCGTCCTGGTGCGCGACATGTGGCTCACCGGGTTCGATGCGCCGAGCATGCATACGATGTACCTGGATAAGCCGATGCGCGGGCACGGCCTGATGCAGGCGATTGCCCGGGTCAATCGGGTTTTCAAAGACAAGCCGGGCGGCCTCGTGGTCGACTACCTGGGCTTGGCGCACGAGCTGAGGCAGGCGCTTGCCACGTACACGGAGAGCGGCGGCACGGGACAGACCGCGCTCGATCAGGACGAGGCCGTGGCCGTGATGCTCGAGAAGTACGAGATCTGTAGCGGGCTGTTCCACGGGTTCGACTGGTCGAAGTGGACGACGGGCACACCGCAGGAGCGGCTCGGCCTGCTGCCGGCAGGTCAGGAGCACATCCTCGCCCAGGAGGACGGCAAGGATCGGTGTGTCCGGGCGGTTCGCGAACTCTCCCAGGCTTTCGCGCTGGCCGTGCCGCATCGGGAGGCGCTCCGGGTTCGGGATGATGTCGCGTTCTTCCAGGCGGTGCAGGCGGTGCTCGCGAAGCGGGCGCCCGGTGATGCTCGACCCGAGGAGGATCTCGACCAGGCGGTACGGCAGATCATCTCGCGCGCGGTGGCACCGGAGGGCGTGATCGACATCTTCGCGGCGGCGGGGCTTGAGAAGCCGGACATCTCGATCTTGTCGGATCAGTTCCTCGCCGAGGTGCGCGGCATGCCCCAGCGTAACCTGGCGGTGGAGCTGTTGCGGAAGCTGCTTCTGGGTGAAGTGCGCGGCCGGCGGCGCAAGAACGTGGTGCAGGCGCGCTCGTTCGCCGAGATGCTGGAGCAGACGGTTAGGAAATATCAGAATCGGGCTATCGAGGCAGCGCAGGTTATCGAGGAGCTGATCCAGCTCGCCAAGGAGATGCGCGAAGCCAATGCGCGCGGGGAGCAGTTGGGCCTGACCGAGGATGAACTGGCATTCTACGACGCGCTGGAGACGAATGACAGCGCCGTAAAGGTGCTTGGGGATGACACGCTACGCGGGATCGCACGTGAGTTAGTTGAGACAGTGCGAAAGAATGTGACGATCGACTGGACACTGCGTGAGAACGTGCGGGCGCAGCTGCGGGTGTTGGTGAAGCGGATTCTTCGGAAGTACGGCTATCCACCGGACCTGCAGGAGAAGGCAACGCAGACGGTCCTAGAACAAGCGGCATTGCTGTCCGCCGAGTGGGCAGCAGCATAGGATCGGTCCCGGAGTAGCATCGCGCAGGGGCAAGGCGTGGTGCCCAGCTTCACTGTCGGCGCGGCCGGATGGACGCACTCCTCGTCGGTGCCTCCAGCTGTTGCCAGCTGACGCGTCCTCTTCGTGCCATCACCGAACAGATCACCTCACAGGACGGCGATCTTGTGGCCCAGTTGCAGTGGCGCTGAACCGCAAGGCGGGCAACGCAGCCGGGAAGCGCAGGCCACCGGTCACTTGTATAGGTACGTCGCTTGAAACGGTAGATCCCGAGCCAAGGGCACCCAAACTTCCCCCTCCCCAGCAGTAGGCATCTCCGATATCCGTGATTCCGCAGGTGTGATCTATTCCCGCCGAGATCGACGTAAAAACCAAATCACCTGCGACAGGAGTAGGAACCCTTCGCGTAATCGATGATCCGTTGCCAAGTCTACCGGCGCCCCCGGCGCCCCAGCAGTAAGCAGCCCCGCTTGTGTTGATTCCGCATGTGTGCCATTGTCGCGCCGATATGGCTACCCATCGATGTCCCCCGGCCGTCGGAACGGGCATAAGAGCGGAAAGATCGGGGCTGTTGTCTCCGAGATACCCGTAGTTTCCTCTTGAGCCCCAACATAGGGATACCCCCTCCGTCGTGAGGGCGCAGGAGTGGTTGTAGGCGGCTGATATCGTCGCGAATATGTGTGCACCTGCGATTGGAACCGGTACGTAAGAGCGTGTTGTCGTTCCGGTGCCGAGCAGAAAGCCTTCGCCCCAGCAATACCCCACGCCAGAAGTCGAGATTCCGCAGGTGTGGTATGCTCCAGCAGAGATTGAAGAAAACGGGACATCACTGATCACACGCACGGGAGTCCGAGCACTGGAAAGCGAACCGCTACCAATCTCGCCGAATGCATTGCCTCCCCAGCAGTACGCTTCTCCATTGTTCGTGATGCCACAGGCGTGGTGAAATCCGGATGACACCTGGGAAAAAGTGAATCCCCCTGCAACAGGAGTGGGCACCAGGCTTTCCGCGAGGCTGCCATTCCCGAGTTGATATGAATTTGAACCACCCCAGCAGTGCGCCGTGCCTGCTGTTGTAATTGCACAGGTAGCGGCGAACGATCCCGCCATCGTGGAAAGCATGGTAAAGGCGTAGTTGCCAGAGACCAGGGTTGGGGTCAGTCGGTTCATTGTTGAACCGTTGCCGAGACGCCCACTTGACCCCCAGCCCCAACAGTAGCTGTGCCCCGAGATTGTAATTGCACAGGTATGGTGATTGCCCGCCGAGATCGGCACCATGAACTGTCCCTGGCCTTCGGGGGCCGCGGTCACGTTGAAGGCGCGGGAAGTGACCACGAGGTCTGCAATGCCTGCTAGACTGGCGGCGAGCGTATAACCGGTCCCAGGCTTGTCGATCGTCAGGTCATCGAAAACCGCAACGCCGTTGTGGGCTGTGGCCGTGGTCGTCCCGCCAAGCGTAGCTGAGGTGGGGTTGGCGTCAAGGCGGAGGTTGACCTCGAACGTGGCGCCGGTCTCGATGGGGGTGCCGATCGCATCAAGCACACGGATCTCGACCGAGCCGAGCCTTGAACGGGCCACCGTGTTCGCGGGGGGCACGCGAAAGTTTAGGTTCTCTGCCCCCGCGCGCCTGAGCAGATGCCCAATCAGGAGCCTCAGCGTAACGTAGAGATCATCGTTGGCGATCGACGGGCATCGCGCTTCCTTCAACTCAGTGTGATCGCAGGGTTCATACGGCGTCAGAAGTTCAACCCGTCCTGATCCTACAAATGTTGAAGGAAGAGCAGAACCGAGAGGGACGACGCCATCGTTGCGACAGAGGCCGGACGAGAGGCACAGGACAGTCCCAGTGAATAGATACTGCCCCTGGCTCGTTTTGTGACCTCCGTAGGCAATCAGTGTCGCGCGCTCATCTCGGGCCGCTCCCGTTATCAAGCTCGTCCTAGCAGGCGTCGCAACCCCAGAGAAGAAGTTCGCGATCCGCATACCGACCAAAGGAGTACCGAGATGAGGAGTGCCAAGAGTGATTACGCCGAGAATCACCTGAGCAGCCTTCGACGTATCCTCGAGCCGCCGAGCAGCCTCCCGAGCAATGAGGCCGCCCATGCTGTGCGCAACTATGACAAAACCCTGAAGACCGTTACGATCCATTGTGTCTCTCAGGGCATCCATAAGCTGGGCACCGGACGTGAAATGGTCTCGATAGGACTGGTAGTCAAATCCGTAGATGGGCGCTCCGCGTAAAGCCGAGGCCTGGTCAGCCCGAAGGGCGGTCAACAGGTGCTTGAAATAGTTGGTGACGGGCAGCGCAGCATTGGGATCCGGCGCGGGTGGGGCTGAGCACACGACGGAGATGAGCGTTGCGGGCGTAGAACTAACGGAGGCGGGATTCTCGCAGAGAAGGCCCTGCTCCTTGAGGTAGTCCTCGCCGTTCCCAATACTCGGGAGCCATCCATGGACGAGTACGATCCCGATCTTGCTGCTGGGGCCACTCTTCCCAGGCTCGATCAGTCGCAGTACACCGCCCGTGCACGCGACGTAGTAGTTCGATAGGGTCAGACCCGCCGGAAGTTGCGGGCAGCCGGGTTCTGACGTGGCACTGGGCATGCTGCCAGTCCGAGCAGACTGGAGACTGCTCATCGCCTCAGACGGCACGAACTCTTCGACGTTGAACGTCACATCTAGCGTGTCGAGTCCAAGCAACGTCGTGAAGTCGGTGAGTTGCTCCGTCGGAATCGCGATTTCTGCCCGGCTGTCGGACACCACATTCGCCTTGGCCCAGAACTTGTCAGCGACGCCCTTAAACTTGGCGCGAACATAGACCACCGCCCCTGGCTGTGGCATTCTGGACAACGCGAAGGTCAGCTTGGCCGTGCCAGCTCGGTAGTCGGCGCCTTGGCCAGTCAGGGGAAGTCTCAGATGGACACCGCTTGCCGACAGCGGCGCATAGCGAGGCGTTTCCGGCTGCGAGTCGCGAAGTTGAACCTTGACTTCGCCCGCAACAGCTCCAGGCGACAGGACAATGACCCCCGCACCGCTTGCGGTACTCAGTGCCCCGCCCTTCTGGCCGACGGTACCGGACTGGGGGTAGTGTACCCAAACCCTTGCAACGCCGAACTGTGACTCTGAAGTCGCCGTAACCTGGACGGGTCCCCCGCCCGACACGGCGGTGACCACGCCAGACATCGAAACGGACACGACGGCCGGATCGTCGCTACGCCAGGTTACGGCTCGGCCGTTGAGTGGGTTACCTGAAGTATCCCGAACGACGGCTTGGAGAGGGGCCGAACTCCCCACTTCCAGTCTCAGTGAATCCGGACTAACGACCACGGTCGCTACTGGTGCAGACGGCGGGGGGGCTGGAGTGGGTGGCTGGAGAGCGTCCCCAGAGCCACAGGCTACGGAGAACAGCCAAAGCACTGCCATCCATGAACCCGAAGCGACGCAGGTAGGGCTCCAGCTTCGGAGGCAGCCCGACATAGCTAGACTCATCCGAGCGGCGCTCCGTCCACTTTCAGGGTGAGCTCCATTCGAAGGAAAGAACGCTCTCACCAGGTCAAGCCCTGCTTTTCGCAGCGGACCCCGAGCAATCCGGTCGTTGGCTGCACATGAAGGGCCACTAAGCGTCCTCGTCGATGTCCTGCCCACGCCATTGCCTTATGGAGCCCAGCCTTGGCGCGCAAACACCGCCGCCGTATCCGCAGGTGGCGAGCCTTCCCACGCGGCAGAGTAGGCGGCGAACATATCAACAAAGAGACACGCCGACCGATCCGGGCATGCATGGCCGCTATCCCTGGCTTGCTTTACGTCGCGATCCGTCATGTACCGAACGAGGTAATTGCCACTCCCAAGCCGTAGCCCGCGACCGGCTTCCAGAGTGGCGTCGTGCACACTGCCTTGCGCGTGATCTTCACCGGCCTCGCAGTAGAAAAACTTGACAGTGTAGGATGTCGCTCTCGGTGACTTGGCAGCTATCCTCATGCATTCTCCTGCAACGCCCTGCCAATATTCCTCGGGGAAAGCAGGCCCCGCTGCGGCCTTCGAAGGCGGCCTCGTCCAGCGGACACCGCTCCTTGACTTCTTGAAGTCTACCAACTCAAGGCTTGCCTCTCCCGAACCTGTCAAGAGGTGGTTGCTGCGCTCTTTGCGAACGCTCTTCACCATCCCTATGCCGGGACACAACCACGAGTGCTCTTCGAGGGTAATTCTTGCCATACCCACGAAAGCGCCGTGATTGTACGTTGTCGTGCCAACAGTCTTTGTCCTCAGACAGTGCTCGAAGGTTCCTGCCGGAACCGTAACCGCCTCGTCTGTTGACTCAATGGTAGTGCGCGTCGCCATGCGGCTCTTGTTCATTAGCAGACTCGTCTCCGTAAACCCCTCCCACGAGCCTCCGGGCTCCAGCGGATGCTTGATGATGTAATTGGGTGTCGGCAGGATCTCGGGTTCGACAGCTCCAGCGGACTGACGTGCGTACTCGTAGATGCCGGTCTGATCGCCGGCCACGAACAGAAAATGGCTCTGTCCACCGATGTCGACCCTTTGGGGAGTAACCTCCAAGCCACGGAGTTCACGTGAGGCCAGGTTCGTCACGCGTGCGTTCCGTCCACCCGACGAACCGAAAAGCGAGCCAGTTGAAACTTGGTACTCCAGGGTGGCCCCTTCGCCAAGTGGATAAAAGGTCCGGTCTGACCCACTACAACTGACTAGCAGCAGGACCGCAGCGACGATCAATCGCCTGGCTCCCAGCAGGACGATCTGCGGTTGCGTGGTGGACTCTGTCATCCCAGCCACTAGCGCCGCTGTGCGCTGGCCAACGCTCGCCGCGCGTCGTCGCAGTTCCGACGTTCCTTCGTGACCGCCTTGCTGATGTCGCGAACTGAAGTCCAGGTCCTGCCACCATACTTCAGTGGCTTGAACTGGGTAACCTCGCCAGCGGCACTTGCTGCCTTAGCCGTGTTGTCCATGACGGCGGCAGCATTGCACGCACTCACCATTCTCTTATTCAATCGTTCGAAGTGCTCGTTGGCCTTCCGAGCTTCGGCGGCGGTCCTCGCTGCTTCCTGATTCAGGCACTTCGTTCTCGCATCCCCGGTTAGCCCCTCACAGAGCGGCTTGGGCTGAGCGCCTAGGTCGCTGCGCCCGAGGATAATGACAGTTGCGACGAGAAGGGTGGACATTGGCGTGCGCATTGATGGAGACTCCGGATAGACGGACGAGCCGCATTGTTGACTGCGGGGTAGATTCAGGTTTCGACCGGACTCTTGGAGACGGCGACCACGACCGTCCCCGCGAGTTTGTCGTGCCACGCCTGGGCGTTCTTGTCGAACAGCGCCCAAAGGTATCCGACTCCGAACACCAATCCGCTCAGGAAGCGACCGACGATTTCCCGAACGAACATCGTCGCCAACCCCGGAATCGCGCCGCTTTGCTGGTTCACGACCTGGAGACCAAGCAGCTGCTTGCCGGGGCTCAAGCCTTTCCGCATGAGCGTCAGATACCAGATGAAGTACGCGATCGGGAGAAGCACAGCAGCGGCGGCGCCTAGGTCAGGCCCAAGCATGCCACCGATCAGGCTGATACCCAGGAAATACAGCACGACCGCGATGATCGGGTCGAGAGCGAATGCGACGAAGCGGCGGAACACACTGGCCTTCTGGCCAATCTGCTGCGCGGGGAGGTAGGCCGCACACCACTGGCAGAAATATCCGTCGGCGGAGATTTCCTTGTTGCACGCTGGGCAGATCATAGTTTCCCTCGGTGTTCAAGCGGTAGCCGCAGTCGACTCAACTCTCAGTACTGTTAATCGGGGGTGCCGCGCGCTTCCCGACCGGCTTCGCAAGTGCGGCCAGGACTATCGCGATACTCAGGAGGAAGGTGAGCCAGGCGCCGATACCGAGGACGCCGGTAGCGATCTCTGTAAGGTCGCTGGCGAGTCGTCCGATGTAACCGCCCGCCTGATTGCTCATCTTCGCCCACTGGTAGAACACGGTGGCGAGGGGGATCGAGCCGGTGATGGCGCCAATGGCACGGTTGTCTATCCCGGAGAGGCTGACCACAATCGTGAGTCCTGCCAGGGTGGGTATGGACCAGAGGAGGCCAGCATTGGAGTCGAGCTTGGTGAGTCCGTGTCCTGTGACGCTGACGCCAAAGATCTGCACCCAGGGCATGAAAAAGGCGGCCACCAAGCCGATGGCACACAACAAGACGATTGCCGAGGTCTGTGGATGGAGCTTGACCTCAAGTCCCGGTGGACTGGAATCGCCTGGCGAAGTAGCAGCCGATTGTTGCTCACGAGCGATCTTGGCCGCAGCGCGAAGTGCCACAAGCTTGGGCAGCTTCGCCTGAACATCGTCGGGGAGGGGCTCTCCACAATGGATGCACCACGCGTAGGGAGACGACTCATCGATCGATCCGCTGCATCCAGCGCATTTGGCGATCTCCGACACTGCGACCTCCCTAGCTCGTTAGCGCGTCGACCGACCAGTCACACCGAAGTCGAACACACGGTTGCCCGCGACCCCATACGACGGGCCGCTTTCCGTGATGAACGCATACTGCCCAATCGGGATCGATCCATCCGGCACCACGCGGTACTTACCAGGTGCCAGCCGCGTCAGCGTGAACTGGATGATCGCTTGGTCCTCGGTGCCCGACTGCCTCGAGTACGCGCCAACTGCACCTACAACTACCTCGCGCGAGTTGGTCTTCACGTCGAACCGAATCAATGAGAACTCGTTCGGACTGGTGATCTGCGATAGCCATGCAAACGACGGCCCCATGCCCTGATCGGTCTTGTCAAACACGAAGTAGAATTCGGTGGCCTCTGGCACCTGAACCGCTGCACGGGATCCACGAACGACTGCCTTGAGCTTGGCTTTGGATATCCCGCCTGTGACGGCAGCACCGAGGATGTTGCCGGTCCGACCCGCCGTATATGCCGTCGGCTCGAGTCGAACGAGTTCGGATACGGATGTACTCCGGCCTCGCACGTAGATACCGGGCTCCGTGGGCAGGCTGCTCGTCGGGAGTGCCCGAGGGAGCTCGAACACGCGCAGGCGCTGAAGGGTTGTAGCGCGTGCGTCCTTGTTCAGCAGGTGGTGGTGGCGGCTCGGCGTCTAATGACCCGACGAACTGGCGGGGAACTGCTGGAGCTGTTCCCCGCCAGCATCATTGCCTCAATTACTTGGCGCGGCACCTTGCGTTGCTGCAGGCTGACCAGGCCGCTCGTGGTCAGGTCAAAGTTTGGCGTTGCGCCTCGAATCTTGGTAATGACTAGGTCCCGAGAGAGCTTCGCGTCGAGCATCTGCACGACGCCTTGGTTAGACAGGGCGTCCCGGGCTGCTGCCTCGGCTGCGCTCTCAAGCATGACCCCGAGAATCTCTTCAGGCACATCCTGTGCTCGAAGAGCTACCAGGCCAACCGCGCTGACGTCGAAACTGTTCCGAGAATCGCGGATCTTGGCAACGATCAGCTTGCGGGCCAGCTTCGACTGAACCAGCTGGGCAACTGAGGCATTGGTCAGTACTTCCTCGCTCCGCGTGCCAGCCTGTCCATGGACGGCCGTGGTAGCCAGGATGAGCATACCCAACGCCATTGAGGCCGGGCGAACGACTAACGTCATGATGATCCTCGCGAACACAGGCGACGAGCGGGGTAGCAGAGGTGCTTGCCCCCTCCGCCACCGATCCGTACCTTCAGCGGTGCGAACCGAGTGAAGGTCTGGGCCGTTGTGTGACGGGTGGGGCAGGCACCGTTCCGTGGGGCACCCCTATGGCTCCGAGAAGGATGCAATGACCACCATCACACGAGCGTCACACGATGGCTTCGGATGCCCCTGACAGCCCCCCCGTCACGGTCGAGGGGACGTTAAAGCTCGTTACGCTAGGTTCGGCACGCCTCCTCGCCTACCGTCCAATATCAGGACAGGGACCTGTCGACCTCCTGCCCCCTGGCAGGGGCTTAGCCCTTATCACGTATCTGCATTGTCTCCCAAATCGCGAAGCTAGCCGCGATGAGCTGATTGACTACTTCTGGGACTACGGTACCCCCCCCAAGGCCCGAGGGGCGCTGCGCCAGGTGCTGTATCGCCTGCGCGGCGACCTCGGACAGGATCCCATCGTGTCGCGAGGGCGCGACGGGGTCCTGGCATTGGTTCTCGACGTCGTCTCCGATCGGGATCTCTTTCTGGCAGCAACCCAGGAACGACGCTTCGCAGACGCCGTCGACTTGTATACAGGAAAGTTCTTCCCGGCCTTCGCAGCACAGGGAGCGGCCAGGTTCGAGCAATGGGCAGACCTGCAGCGGGCGCAGCTCAAAGAGGCCTTCCTCCGCTCCGCGACGGAGGCCGTCCGGCAGGCGCTCGACCAGCCGGACAACAAGACGGCAGCCCGCCTCGCGGCCAAGGCCCGGGATTGCTGCCCGGAGTCTCAAGCCGCTTGGTGCCTGCTGCTCGAAGCCCTGGTGGCCGGGGGTAACCGTGCCCGAGCGTTCCTCGAAACCGACCGTCTCCTTGCCCACCTCGCCGCCGATGGCGAAGCAATCGAGCCCGCGACCGAACGGCTCATCGCGAAGGTCCGCCAAGTGGAGGCTGTTGCCTCGCCTTCGGCCTCCGAGCCGCCAGGCGGCCCACTGGCTACCGAGCTGGCCGGACGGGAAGCCGAGTTTGCCATGCTCATGGAGGCCTGGCGCCGCTGCGAGCGCAATCGGGCTGTCCACATCCATCTCACCGCCCCGGCCGGACTCGGCAAGACTCGGCTGCTTCGTGAGCTGGCCAACCGGCTGCGTCCGAACCGGGCCGCCATTGCCCTGATAGGCGCGATTCCAGGAGAGCGCGAAGTCGATCACGCCTTCCTCAGCGACGCCGTCGAAGCCCTGACGCTCCCCGGCTGGCGCGCCATCGCGCCTGGCACACTCGCGGAGCTGAGTGCGCTGGCTCCCTCGCTTTCGGCCTACCATCAGGGTCGTGGGGACGGTCGCTCACGGATCGGATCCACGGCCACCTTGATTCGGTCGATGACGGAGCTCGTCTCGTGCGTGGCAGGCGAAGCGCCGCTTGCTCTGCTGCTCGACGATCTGCATTGGGGCGACGACCAGTCACTGCAGATCATCAACGGTCTGATTAACCGTCTCAAGAGCGAGCGGGTGCTGATCGTGACGACGGCACGCCCCACGTCGCGCCTGGTGCCCGTGACGCCCTCAACCGAGTTCATCGAGCTTGCTCCCCTCACGGCGGGTGCGGTGCTCGACATGCTGGCGAGTCTGGGAGCAGATGTCAGGACCTATGACGTGACGGCGCTGGCTGAAGTGCTGCACGCCAAATCGCACGGCTCGCCGTTGCTCGTGTTGGAGCAGCTGCACCTGGCCTTGCAACGGGGCCGGTTGCAGATCGATGAGAACGGCTGGACCTGGGCCAACCCCGCCACCGCACTGAAGGACTTCGGCGACGACGATCCGCTTCGGCTTCGGATCGAGGGGCTCTCGACCGCCGCCCAAAAACTGTTGTTGCTGATCAGCACGGCGCAGGCACCCGTGCCACTCGAGGTCCTCACCTCGGCCGACGCTGATGCCCACGAGATCGTGCTCCAGCTGGAGAGGGATGGCCTCGTCGCAAGGATGGGCCAGCTGCTCCATCCGGCACACGACGAGGTCGCGGCAGCCGCGCTCCGAAGTGCGCCCGACCTGGAGCGCCGCAAGGCTCATCGTGTGCTGGGTGAATGGCTGTTCTCCCAGCTCGAGAAGGACCGCACCGCGTACCGACGCTCGGCGCGGCATCTTCGCGAGGCCGAGCAACCGGATCGACTGCGTGCGCTATTCTGGGCCCAGGTCACCCTGACTCGACGGCAGGGAAGCGAGACCCCGATTCGCGATCTGGCCCGCTCTGCGTTGGGGCCTGACGCAACCACAGCAGCGTCTGCGGCGCTGGTGCGCTCGCTGGGCTGGGTCCGGCGGCTGACTTACGCGAGACGCTCGCGCGCCGCGCTTCTCGCGGGGGCGGTGGCCATCGGCACTGCTGTCGTCGGTTCGCTCGTCGTGGACCCGGCGCCAGAGCCGGAGGCTATTCTGCTCGTAAGCGGGGGTGACCCCGCGACCGGCGTGCGGGTCTATGGGGTTCCGATCAGCTCTGCACGCTGGGCCGGCACGGATACAATCGTACCTCGGGAACGTCAGGAACTTGGCCGGCTCCCCACTGGGCACCTACCCTACTATAGCCTGGCTCTAAACCCTGACCGGCGGCTGGTGTTCGACGAGGTGGTTGGAGATTCCGGCGGGATCGACCTGATGATGCTGGAGGGCAGGCGGATTCGCCGCCTTACGTTCACTCCAGGAGATGACATCTCGCCCAGCTGGTCGCCTGACGGCCGCTTGCTGGTGTTTGCCACCGCGCGATGGACGCCGCCTGGCGACGAGGACAGTGATCTTGCTGTTCTCGATCCAGAGACGGGTGCCGTCAGACAGCTGACCCGAGGGCGCCACTACGATTCGGCTCCCAGGTGGTCTCCTGACGGGATCCACATCGCGTTCGATCGCATCGCGGCAGAAACAGGATTGCACCAGATCTGTGCTGTGACGTTCGACGGCCTGACTGAGCGATGCGCGCCAGGCGCCACGGTCGCCCACGTTCGGAATCACGGTTGGTTGAGTAGCGACCGAATCCTGTTCGCGAGAAACGGGGCCGGCGGGAGCTCACTCGTGACGAGCTGGTTTCCGCTCCGTGATTCGCTTTCGACTGTAAGACAGATCGAAACACGGGTCGATCGCCTGGCACCAGGGACCAGCTTTGCGACGGCCATTGGACCCCCGACCTCGACCTGGCAGATCGTCGACACCGAACGTCAAGACGAACGACACCTAACGCTCCAGCAGAGAGGGCCCGAAATCACGACAGGATGGTTCGTACCGAACGGGAGGCATCGCTATCTCGCGGCCATGCGTATCGACCCAGGAGTAGGTGCCGCCATCGCGGGGTTGGATCACAGGCTTCGTGCGGTTGGATACGATACGGTTGGCCGGCCTATCGAGGTTTCTCTGCAAGTCCTCCGATGGACCGTGGACGATTCGACGCTCGCACGGATAGATCCCACGACCGGTCAACTGTTCGCTCGCAAGGAAGGCACAGTCCGCGTAGGCGTTTCGGCAGGAGGCTGGAGGACGGCCTCAATCGAGATACCCATCGTGGCGAACGCTGTCGAAACGCAGTCGACCGAGACGTGGACCGAGCCACTCGATGAGCGTTGGCAGACGTACGGTGATCCGCTGCCATCGATCACGACCGGTCCGGGCGGGCTGCCCGCCTTGCTCAACGGGGGCGACAACACGTTCTCGAGCGGGGTGCTCAGTCGCACTACTATTGCTGGGCAGAGCTTCGGGGTTGAGGCTCTTGTCTCGACACCAATTGACAGGCCGAAGTGGCAACGCCTCAATTTGAAGCTGATCAAAGATGTGGAGTTCGCGGTTCGCGCTCCCCACGGTGTCGGAATCTGCAGCTACTTGATACCTGTCAGCGAGGGTGTCGAGCAGATGCGTATCTTCACTGTGACGGGGCTCGCCGCTCCGACGAGTACCGTGCAGACGAGCGGCGAGTGGTACCGCTTCCGTATCCAGGCCTTCCCGGATGCGACGTGTGGCGTCGCAATCGACGGTGTGCCGCTGGCTCGTGTTCCGGCACAGCTGAAAGCCGGTGACGCTTGGCACTTCATGATCGACGGTCAAACTGTCGGAACCCAGATGCTGGTCGGTCCCATCGAGACCTGGACTGGTGTCAAGACGGATATCGACTGGAGCGTGGTCGGCGCCACTGGTCCGGTTACCCCGTGACCAGGCATAGAACCGGTGCGAGACTGCAAGGCAACGGCAGTCATGAGAGGAGCCTGACGGGACCGGCGCCGTCAGGCGAGGAGGATCGGCAGCGCCAGGGGAACCGCTGCCAGGAAATCGGCCCCGGCAGTATCGGCCAGCGCGGCCTCGAGGGCGGCCTGCTCGCAGGGCTCGACCGTGATCACGAACGGCAGGGCATCCTTCGGGTAGCCCGGCTCCTGGAGCACCGCATCGATGTCGATGCCGTGGCGCTCGAAGGCGGCGGCGATCGTCGTGATGATGCCGGGCCGGTCACGCACCACGAACCGGACGTAGTAGGGCCGGAGCGGCGGCGGCACGAGCGCCGCCGGCTGCCACTCCTCGCGCACGTCGCGGCCGGGCCGCGCGGCAAGCGAGAGAAGATCGGAGACGACAGCCACCGCGGTCGCCGAGCCGCCGGCGCCAGGTCCGCTGAAGCTGCTCACACCGAGGAACTGTCCGGTCACCGTGACGAAGTTGTCGGCGCCCTCGTTGCGGCCCAGGCTCGAGTTGGCCGGGACGAGCGCCGGGCCGACGAAGGCGTGGAACGTGTCGGGGCTGGCCGCCTCGACTGACGCCAGCTGGCGGATGGTGCAGCCCAGTCGTGCCGCGTAGCGAAAGTCGTCGCTGCTGATCGGGCGGATCGAGCGCCGAGGCACGGCGTCGAGCGCGAGATGGCGGTGAAAAGCGATGCCGGCGAGTACCACGATCTTGGCGCCCGCATCGAGGCCGTCGAGATCAGCGCTCGGATCTGCCTCGGCGTAGCCCAGCCGCCGCGCATCGACGAGGACGGTGTCCATCGGCTCGCCGGTGGCGGCCATTCGGCTCAGGATGTAGTTGCAGGTGCCGTTGAGGATGCCGGTGACCCGGGAGAGCCGGTCGCCGGCGAGGCCCTCTTTGATGCCGTGGATCAGCGGAATGCCGCCGCCCACCGCAGCTTCGAAACGAAGCTGCGCACCGTTGGCAACGGCCAGGTGGAGCAGTTCCGGCCCGTGCGCGGCAACCAGGAGCTTGTTGGCGGTAACGACCGAGGCGCCCTGGCCGAGCCCGCGGCGAACCCAGGAGCCGGCGGGGTCGATGCCGCCGGCCAGCTCGACGATGACGTCGGGCTGGGCGGCAAAGATCGCGTCGAGATCCTCGGTCCAGACCACGGACGGAAGCCAGTCGACTCGTTTCCGGTCGATCCCGCGGTTGTAGACGTGGGTCAGCTGGAGCCGATCGGCCAGGTCGGGGCGCTCGACCAGAATCCGGGCGACCGACGAACCGACGGTCCCGAAGCCCAGAATGGCCACGCGCAAGGGTCGGGCGGCGGCGGCCGGGGTGCTCGAAGGGGTCGGGACGGTCATGGTCACCAGGCTCACGGCTGAACGTTGAACGGGCCGGGAAGCCTAGTGGCGCCAAAAACCATCCGCAACGACTCGAGCACCCTCCGACCGGTGCCGGCGCGATCCGCCCCTAGGGCAGCATCAAGTCTGTATCGCCGTAATCCTCGCAGATCTGCGTCTGTGATACCGAATCGACGTAACACAGGAAGCCATCCGCGGCCCGGCGGGTGTAGCGCCGCTGGTTGAGCACGGCGTCACTGACGTCGAGCCAGACCAGAAGCCATTGGCCGCCGGCGGCGGCTGCGTTGAAGGTGATGGTGCATTCCGATGCGAGGTCGAGTACCGGTGTCGTCAGATTGAGGGCACAGCCCTGGATCTGCTGCGGTGCCGCTGTGCTCTGGTAGAGAACGGAGACGCTACGGACACCGCTGATGTCGTCGATGAATCGGAAGCTCGTGGTTACGGTGGAGCCGGTTGCCACGATCTCGAAGCTGTTGAGCAGGGGTGCGTTGCTATCGCCAGACCCCGTCACGACGATTTCAGGTAGCGGGCCTGCCAGGCAGACGGTTGCACCGGTAGTACAGAGGCGGCCATCCGGCTGTGGCACGAATCCGATGTCGTTGGCCGCCCTGTCGCGGAGAGTCAGGCCTGCGAGCCGATAGGTTCCGGGCGCCGCGTTCTGGGGAACCGTGACGCGACACTCGAGCGTGCCGGCAAGCGGGGTCCCGACGATAGGACAGTTGGCAATGAACAGCGAGCCACCCGCCGCCGACTGGAACCGTGCGTTGACGGTTGGACTGATCCCGGCCAGGTCGTCGGTGAACGGAACCGCGAGTATAACGGTCTGGCTCGCGGTCGAGGCACTGACGGAAATACTCTGGGCAAAGGCGCGAGGACTCTCGAGACTGACCGTCAGGGCGCTCGTCACGACCGGTGGGCTATTGTCCCAGGGATCCGACGCCACCGTCAGGACGGGCAAGCCGGACAGGCAATCGGTCGGGGCGGAGGTCCTGCAGACCTGTCCTGTGCCCTGGTTCAGGGAGTAGGACGTGCCGTTGCCGACCATGTCGACCGCCGAAACGCCGACCGCTCGCCAGGCTCCCGGCTCCGTGTAGCGAATGAAGGAGGCAGGGCAGACCCAGGTGCCCTGCGTGTCGCTGCCGCTCGCCGGGACTCCGGTGGCTGAGCAGAAGAGACTCCTCGTCCCGGACGGTGACCGCACGCTGACGCTGACGGTTCGAACGCCGCCGATGTCGTCCTGCGCAGCAATTCGCATCTGGAACGGTGCAGGGCCGGCGTTGACATCGAAGGCGGCCGACGAGGTCCACTGCCCGCTGGCCGGATCGAAGACCTCGACACCCGTAACGATCGGACCCGTCAGATCCTGCTCCCGCCCGGGCACGCGCGGCAGGATGACGAACACGCTGAAACTGCTGACCTGTGCGGACACCGTCCGGTTCACGAGGTCGACCAGGCCGGCATTCTGCTGTTGGTAGCTCCCATTGACGAACTTGTGGATTCGGAGGTCGCTCTCCACCGTGCCTGGGGGCAGCTGCGCGGGATCATACCGGAGCGTCATCGTTACCGGCTGCGCAAAGGTCTGACCGTCGGGTCCGAAGTCCCAGGCGGTTCCCGGTACGATGGCGGGGGTTGCGGGCAGGCCCGTTGCCGGCACCGCGGTGATCGTGGTGGTCGTGCCCAACGCTCCGGCCGGGACGTCGATGCGCACCTGCCCCGCTGCGAGTTCGACTTGCCCGCCGCTCGACCCGACGGTTCCGATCGCGCCGCGCGCCACGAAGAAACGAATCGGGACCGGCGCACCAAGCGGTACCTTACCGCTGCCGGAGAATGGCACGCCGTCGGTCAACAGCGACAGCCACCGGACAATCGTGACATCGGCGTACCCCAGCTCGGTCGCACCGACGAGGGCCCGGATGCGATAGACCTTGCCCAGGTCCGACAACTTGCCGGGAACCTGCCAGACCGCCCGGTACAGGTTGCGGTACTCCGCATCGACCACGGTCAGGCCATTACCTGCGGAGAACTGCTTGTGTAACGGCAGGCGACAGGCGCTGCCGGTCCACTCGCAGACCTCGACCCGAAGCTGGGGCAGCAGCGACCCGTCGAAATCGCCGCCCGGAGGCCGCGGCACCCAGTACCCGACCGGTGCCAGGAACGCGAAGCCCGGGCGCTCCATTCCCCGACTCGGCGCGACGAGGAACTCCGGGGCGGCCTGATCCGATACCGGGGCGACGACAGGGTCATCCACCCCGCACCCGGCGCCAAGCAGGGCGGTCATGAGGAACAGGGGCCGAGTCAATCCGAGCGCACGGAGGGAAGGGGCAGCCAACATGGGGCGACCTGCGGGGCCGAAGGAGTCGATACGCTACGACGCCCCCCGCGCGGCCGCATGGTGCAGGCTGCACTACGCGCATGCAGCTCGCTCCCGAAGGGGGGGATGTTAACCGGGGGTGATCGGTAACCGTCTTGCGCGTCACCACATCGCGCTTCACAATTTAGAGGCGCCCGGGGTATCGGGCGGCTTGGCCAACCCTGATCACGGTTCCAAACGGACGTCAGCCCACCCCCGAGGCGCTGATGAGCACCGACCCCGCGGTCTTCCTGACGCGCTGGTTCGAGGAGGTCTGGAATCGTCGACGCGGGGATGCGATCGACGAGCTGATGGCGCCCTCATGTTTGACGAAGGTCGAGGGTATGGACCAGCCGCTCACGCGTGACGCCTTCAAGGACTATCACCGGGCCTTTCTCAGCGCGGTTCCCGACCTCAGGGCCGAAGTCCTGTTTGTGACCACCGACGGTACCCGATCGATCGTCAGTTGGCGCGCACGCGGTACCCACCTGGGCCCCGGCCTGGGGATCCCGCCGTCCCGCAAGCCGGTCGACTTTGCCGGCCTCAGCGTGTTCGAGATTGCCGACGAGCGGATCGTGAGCGGCCTCGATCGCTGGAATCGCGGCGAGATGATTGCCAGCCTGATGCAGGTCCGGATCGACGAGATCTGCGATCACGCCGGCCTGACCCGACGGGAAGCGCAGGTGGCGCTGCTGATGGCCGACCGGCTGACCTACTCGGAGATTGCCGCCGACCTCCGCATCAAGCCGAACACGGCGCGCCGATTCTGCGAACGGGTGCTGCGGAAGCTCGACGTGCACCGGCGCCAGGACGTGGCCAAAGCGCTGGGCAGGATTCCCGGCTCGGTGCTGAACCGCCACGGCGACGATCTCGACCGCAGCTCGCGCCCCACCTAACGCCGCGCCACCGCGGCTTGCTGACGTAACGCGGCCAGTCTGGCCGCGGCCTCGCGTGCGCGCGGCGCATCGGCGCCGAATTGGTCGACCAGCCCCCGGTGCGCACCGACGAGGAGTGGCTCGGCCTCCCGGAACCGTCCGACGAGGCCGAGATGCTCGCCGTAGACGCTTTCGGAGACGCGAACCAGCCAGTGCGTCGGGGGGAGATACTTACGGCGGAGCTGCAGGCTTTCCAGGAGAGCCCGGCCCGCCTCATCCCGGTCGCCGCCGGGTAGGCGATCGAGGCAGCGCCCGACCGTTTGCCGACTGCTGGCGACTCCCGGATGGCTCTCGGCGAGGGTGGTGCCGCGGTGCTCCAACACCTCGCGCGCGTGCGTGACGGCCTCGACACAGCGATCCTGCACCAGCAGGAAGGCCGCGTAGTTGAAGAGCGTAAAGAGATACTCGGGATGCTCGGAGCCGAGCAGCTCGCGGCGGATCTCGAGCACCTCGCGATACGCCGTGTCGGCCTCGGCCAGGCGATCCTGAAGATCGAGCGCGCCGGCGAGTCCGTTGAGCGCGGCTACCGTAACGGCATGCCCGCGACCCAGGCGTGCGCGCGCGATGCCGTACGCTTCGCGGTGGAGCGACTCCGCCGCTGCCCAGCGCTGCTGACGGCCGAGGCTGACGCCCAGGTTGTTGAGCGCGTGCACGAGAGAGAGACTGTGGTCGCCGGGAATGCTCCGCCAGATGGCCACGCCGGCGCGTTGGCGCTCCTCGCCTTCGCGGAGGAGGCCGAGCTGCGATTCCGCCGTGCCGAGATTGCCGAGAATCGTCGCGTAGAGACTGTCACGCCGGTGCTGCCCGGCGAGATCGGCCACGATGCCGCGCCAGACGCTGTCGGCGCCGCGCCAGTCGCCGGCCTGCTGCAGCACCGTGCCGATGTTGTTGCGCGCAGCCAGCGCGTCGTCGCTGGTGCGCCCGCCCAGCGCCGTGGCGAGCTCGGCAGCGCGGGTGAACTCCCGTCTCGCGTCGTCGTACTTGCCCAGGCTCAGGAAGCTGTGGCCCAGGGTAGCCCGGACCGCGCGTTCGAGCTCTGGCTGACTCGCGAGCCGCGGTCCGGCCTGCTCCGCGGCGCCGTCGAGCGTTTACACGACGGTGACGGGGCGACCCGACGGCCCCGAGTCCGGCGCTGCGAACATCTCGACGAGGAAGCTGCTGACGGCCTCGGCGCGGCTCCGCTCCCGCTCGGCGGCGCCGGCAGCGGCCTCGGCGCGGCGGGCCTGATCGGTCGCAACGGCGATACCGCCGATCAGCAGCGCGGCGACCAGCGCCGAGAGACCGACGACCGCGCGGTTCCGGGCGACGAACTTACGGGCCCGGTAGGCCAGCCGGTCCGGCTGCGCGGTGACCGGTTGTCCGCCCAGGTGGCGGCGGAGGTCGTCGGCCAGGGCCTCGACCGAGGGATAGCGCCGGTCGACGTCCTTGCGCAGCGCCATCAGCATGATGTTGTCGAGCTCGCCGCGGAGGGCCCGTTGCAGGCTCGTCAGGGACTCGCGACGGTTGCGGGCGGCAGTCTCGTTCACCAGGCTGCTCGGTCGGGGTGGCTCGCCGTTCAGGACGGTCTGCTCGAAGGCCGTCACGCTGAGTTCGCCGCGCCCGAAGGGACGCGCGCCGGCCAGCAACTCGCAGGCAGTCACGCCCAAGGCGTAGACGTCGGCGGCCACGGTGACGGGGTCGCCGCGGATCAGCTCGGGGCTGGCGTACTCCGGGGTATAGGCTCGGGCGCCGACATCCGTGGCCGGGCCGCTGTCACCGCTGTCGCGCAGCAGCGTGGCGATCCCGAAATCGAGCAGCTTGGTTTCCCCCGCCGGGGTGACTAGGACGTTGGCCGGCTTGAGATCGCGATGCACGATCAGGTTCTGGTGGGCGGTTCCGACCGCGCTCGCGATCTGGAGGAGCAGGTCGATTCGTTCCCGAAGGCCGAGACGGCGGGAGTCGCAATAGCTGAGCAACGGTGTCCCGTCGACGTACTCGATTACGAGATACGGCCGTCCGTCGCCGGTGATGCCGCCGTCGAGCAGCGTGGCGATGTTGGGGTGCTGGAGCCGGGCGAGGATCTGCCGTTCCTGACGAAAGCGCCGCAGGGCACGGTCGGAATCCATCCCATGGCGGATCAGCTTTAGCGCGACGCGGTGCTGGAACCCGTCGCCCTCGTGAACTGCTTCGTAGACCAAGCCCATGCCGCCCGACCCGATCAGGCGGACGATCCGGTACCCTTCGATGGAGGGGCTGGTCAGTTGCTCCTGGCCTGCTGCCACATCCTGCCCCGATCGTTGGGAAACCGGAACGAGACGAACTCTCCAAACAGCGGCGTGACGCGATACAGCGTCGGCTCGAGCAGGGTCGGACCCGGCTGCTTCTCGAGCAGCCCGAAGTCGGTGGCAGGGTGCAGGACAAAGTCGTAGGCCATCCACGTGAGCTGCGCAGGTGGGCAGTCCCGGAAGAGCGACGGAATCAGCAGGCAATGACTGAGGTATGATCCTTCGGCCCACTCGCGCGCCTCGCGACGGAGCAGGTAGAGCGCCGGGCCCACGCCGGTCTGGAACGGGATCCCCTCACCCTCCAGAAAACGCCCCGTGATGCCGACGGCCGCGAGGAAGAGCCACCGGAACGAAGGCCCCGGTTCCGATGCCGCAGCCGCCAGCGCGGCTCGGCCTGCGGAGCTTACGAGGAAGCCCTTGCGGCGACGCAGCCAGCCGGCATCGACCAGAGTTTCGCGAAGGCGCAGCAAGTGCCAGGCGTCCGGCTCGTTGATCACCTTGTTGAACTGGCGCATCGCTTCCAGCTCACCAGGCGGAAAGGTCAGTCGCTCGAGCGCTTCCGCCACGAACTTCCGACTCAGGTTACCGGTGGCGGTGACGGGCGCGATCCGGTGCTCGGACACGAGCCGCAGCAGTTCGAGAGCCGCCGGAAAGAACCAGCCTCGGCTGACTTGTTCGCGGTTGAGACCCGCAGCAAGGCGGACCGCGCCGATGGTGCGCCAGTCGCCAACGAAGAGGGCTTCGACCTGATCGGGCGACAGTCCCAGCAGCTCGGGCTGCGGGGTCGCATTGTAGCGGGTCGCAATCCGAGCGAGTTCGGCGTTGAGGAAATCGAAATCCATGGAACGTTGAGGGTCGCACCGGCGCGGTGGAGGCGCAAGGGGTGGGTGGTGTCCGTGACCGAAGCTGGCGTGAGGCCAATTTTAGTCTTGTTTGTGGCACGCCTTATCACACAACTCTTTGATTTACATTGCTTAACGATCATAAGCCGGTTATGTTGTAGGAATGTCGAAGGTTCGAAACTACCTCGCCGCCATTGGCCGGAAGGGCGGCACCCGTAGCCGTCGGTCATTGGACCCGGAAACTGCGAAGGGTATGGTGGCGGTCCGCGAGGCCCGGCGCGCGTTCAAGCGCTTTCGCGCGAGCTGTTTCTGGTCCTACCGTCCTGATCTGACGATCGGTCCGGCTGATGTCGAGTGGGTGGCCGAGCAGTTGATGAAGCATGGCAATCGGGAGGCGTGGGAGGTGGCGCGGCGGTTATGCCCCTGACCGAGCATCAGCGCCGGATCCTGTCGACCCTGGCGGGCCGGCGTCAGTCCGAGCGCTACCTGGCTGGCGGCGCCGCGATCCATTTCTCGCCGAACTCGACCCGGTACAGCGACGACCTCGACTTCTTTCATGATTCGGAAGCCCGGGTTGCCGCGACGTTTGCTGCGGACCGAGGAGTGCTGGTGGCGGCCGGATTCGAAGTCGAGGTCGAGATCAGTCAGCCTGGGCTGATTCGCGCGACGGTTCAGCACGATGGGGTGTCGACCAAAATCGACTGGGCGCACGACACAGCCTGGCGTTTCATGCCGCTGGTCGTCGACAGTCTCGGAGGCTTGCTGCTGCACGACGTCGACCTCGCGGTCAACAAGGTGTTGGCACTGGCCGGGCGCAACGAGCCGCGCGACTACGTCGACATGCTGTACCTCCACGAGCGGGTGCTCTCGCTCGGTGCGCTGGTCTGGGCGGCCTGCGGCAAAGATCCCGGCTTTACGCCGCTCTCTTTGCTCGAGCTGCTGAAACGTCGTGGACGGTATCGACCGGAGGATATCGACCGGTTGCAACTGACTCAGCCGTTTGACCTGGTGCGCGCGAAGGAGGTCTGGCTGGGAGCGGTCGAGGCGGCGGATCAGTTCGTGCGAAGCCGGCCTCCGGACGAGCTGGGTTGCCTCTACTACGCTACCGCCGACGCTCGATTCATCACACCCGCGCCCGCAATGGACCTCAGAGAGGCCGGGGTGATTCCCCACTTTGGTACGCCGGGCGGCGTGATTCCCACGGTCCAGTAGCACAGATCGGACCCGCATCCCGCAACAGTGCCCACCGGGCGATCAACGCGGGCTGCGCGCCGCCGCGGTCCGAGTCAGCGGTAGAACCTCATCGATCAGCGCCCTCAGGAACCGGCCCGGCTCCTCCATCATCGGCACATGGGCCGACAGTTCGAACGTGATGAAGCGCTTGCGCGGCGCCTCGAGCCGATCATACATCTCGCGAGCTGGCTGATGCGGGGTGTGGAGATCGTGTCGCCCCATCAGAACCACCACCGGCACTTTGAACGGTGGCAGCGTGTCGAGCCGCTGGCTGAACATTTCGGCGAGCAGCGTCACGGTGGCCCAACCCGAAGCGCGGTCCATGGCGGCTCGCTCCGCATCACTGTACTCCGGAGCCCAATCGGGTGCGGATGAGTAGGGACCGAAGTCGGTGCGACCGTACCAGGCGCCACCGAAGTGCCGGGCCCACTTCCGCGAGGTGACCACGCTCTGAACCGGCGGCACTCCGTTCGGATACGGCGCCATGGTGCGCAGCTCGGCCAGCGCCTCCTGGTTGCGCGCAGCGGTGGCCAGCTCGATCAGCCGAGTGAAGAGGTAGTCGTCACCCCGATAGCTCGCCTGACCAACGCCGACGTAGGCGTAGAGCCATTCGGGACGCCGCTGTGCCAGCAGGCTGCCGACGATCGAGCCCCAGGAGTATCCCATCACGACGACGCGGTCCTGATCCAGCCGCCTCCGCAGATGCGCCACCACCGCCTCGGCGTCGGCCACCGAGCTCTCGACCGTGAGCGTCGGGGCGAGAGCGGCATGGTCGGCGGTGAGGGCGTTCTTGCCGACGCCGCGCTGGTCCCACTGCACCACGGTGAAGTAGTCCTCCCAGGGACCCTGGAATGCCCAGCTGACGGGCATCGTCGGGCTGCCGGGGCCGCCGTGAATCATCAGCAGGATCGGATTCGCGCGGTCGCGACCGCGGATCGAGATCCACTGCCGGGTGCCGTCGATCTCGAGTTCTTCGAGCGCTTCGATCCCGTTCGGGGTGGTGATCTTCCGCAGGTCTGCGATGCGTGCAACGACGGCCTCATGAGTCAGACTGGTCGGTAGCCCTGGCTGCTGTGCCGACACGGAGGCAACCAGCAGTCCGCTTGCCCAGACGATGGCAATGAGGCGGGTCAGAGTTCTGGTTCCGAATCGGGAGTGATGCATGGGTCGTGTCGCCGCGCGCGGGGAGGAGGTTGGAATATACTCGGCGGGTCGCGCTTCGCGGGCGGGTCGTGTGTGGGCTTCACCCGCCGGGCTTGGCAGCGGCGGTGCCCTGAGCCCGCATTCTACCATAGATTGGGCGGTGGTGCGGAGCACGATCGGGAAGCGTGGTTCCGGGCCTGGTGAATGGTCCGGGCGGATCGACCCGCTGGGTCATTCCCATTGGCGGGTGATGAGAACGCATTTCACAGGGGGTGACCATGGCCGGATGGTATGAGGTGGATACGAGTGCGGATGGACAGTTCAAGTTCGTGCTGAAGGCTGCGAATGGCGAAGTCATTCTCAGCAGCGAACTCTACAAGGCCAAGGCGTCGGCACAAGCCGGCATCGCGTCGGTTCAGGTGAATTGCGGGGCGGATGAACGTTACGAGCGGAACACGGCGTCGAACGGGAAGTTCTACTTCAACCTGAAGGCGGCGAACTCCCAGGTCATCGGTACGAGCCAGATGTATGCTTCGACCGATTCGCGTGAGGGGGGGATCAGCTCCGTCAAAGCGAACGGTGCATCGACGACGATCAAGGACAACACCTAGCGGTGCGGGGCGGCTGCCTGTCGGCAACCGCCCCGCCACCGCCTAGCGCACCACCGCGCCGTAGCCTTGCCAGTAGAACGTGCCGAACGGTCGGCGCGCCGGCCACACTTCGTCGAGCGTGTTGCCGTCGCGCAGGACACCCGCCTTCATGACGTGACTGATCCGCTCCGTGTTCCTGATGTCGTCTAGTGGGTTGGCATCCAGGATCACGAGGTCGGCCATCTTGCCCGTCTCCAGTGAGCCGATGTCGCGGTCGAGGCCCATGGCCGCGGCGGGAATGACCGTCGCGGTGCGCAGCGCCTCGAGCGGCGTCAGCCCGCCCAGTGCCAAGCCCCAGAGCTCCCAGTGCGCGCCGAGCCCCTGGCGGTTGCCGTGCGCACCGAGCCCGACGTTGCCGCCGGCCTTGAGGATGGCGGCCGCGGCCTTGGCCACGTCGATGAAGTGATAGTCCTCTTCGGGCAGCAGCGCCCGGCGTCGGGCCTTTTCGTCGAGGTAGAGGTGGGGCGTGAAGCGGCGCAGCTTGGCGTCGTCATGGACGTCGTACTTCTGGTGGAAATAGGTCTCCGCGGTCGGTCCGCCGTAGCCCACGATCAGGGTGGGGACGTAGTCGGTCTTCGCGGCAGCAAACAGTGAAATCACGTCGCGATAGAGAGGCGCCGTGGGAATGGCGTGCTCGATCCCGCTGTGCCCGTCCATCACCATGGTGAGGTCGAAGAAGGTCTGGCCCCCGCCTTCGGGCGTCACGATCAGGCCCTCCTCCCGTGCGGCCTGCACCACCCACTGACGCTGATCGCGCCGCTGCTGCATGTACTGCTTGACCAGCGTGGCACCCAGTGCCTTGAGGCGGCGCACCTGGCGGCGGGCGTCGTCCAGGCTGGCCACCGGGCTCGCGAAGGGCGCGTTCCAGCCCCAGATGATGTCGCCGGTGCTGAAGATGCGCGGGCCGATCATCCGCCCGGTTTCCACCATTTCGGCCAGGGTGAACACCGTCTGGCTGCGCACGGAGACGTCACGGATGGTGGTGACGCCATACGCCAGTTGCGCGGCAAGAGCCCAGTCGCGCTCGGGCAGCAGCTCGGTGTCCTCGTCGTAGTAGTGGGCGTGGAGGTCGATCATACCCGGCATGACCGTCTTGCCGCTGATGTCGAGCACGGTGGCGCCGCTCGGAATCGGCACGGATCCCGAGGCGCCGATGGCTCGGATCCGTCCGCCCTCGACCACGATGTCACCGCGGTCGATGGTGCCGGCGGCGCCCATGGTGATGATTCGCGCGTTGCGCAGCGCGACCTGGCCGGTGGGGCGAAGCCTCGGCGCGGTCAGCGCGATGTGAACGGTATCGGCGGCCGCGGTACCCTTGGTCAGCCGGGCACGCTCGAGCGGGAGACGATAGAAGTTCGGCCCCCAGCCCCAGGTGATGCTGTTGCCGTCGGCGGCCCAGTCGACCCAGGCCCCACCCTCCTGGCTCAGCCGGCGCACCGGGAGGACGCCTCCGTCGAGTCGGACCTCGACCGGTGTGGACCCCGCCACCGGCAGCGGCACGACGTAGACGTTGTGTTGCTCGGTAAAGGCAACCCACTTGCCGTCGGGCGAGGGTATCAGATCATCCGCAAACAGGAAGCGGAGGTGAATCCGCCGGTCGGTGCCGTCGAGCGCGACCGAGATCAGGTCGGTCGACCGCGGTATCAGGTTCGAGCCGCCTTCGCTCTCGGAGAAGTAGATCCGGGTGCCGGTCGGGTCGAACTTGGGGCGGACGATCTGCCGCCGGATGCCGCGCTTCGGAAACGCGGTGACGAAATGCGCCGGGCCCGCGGTGGTCGCATCGAGCCAGCGGACTTCGTAGTAGAGGCTTTCGGTGCCACGGTCGCCGCGGAACTCACCGCCCGAGCCTTGCAGCACCACGAGTTTCCGCCCATCTGCGGACCAGGCAGGGTTGACGTAGTGCGCCGCCCGGGTGGTGAGGCGAACCGGGGTGCCGCCGTCGATCGGGGCTTTGTAGACGTGCCCACCGGTCGAGTCGCGCCAGTCGACCCAGGCAATCCAGCGGCCGTCCGGCGAGATGGCGGGAGAGAACTGGTGGCCCGACCCGCTGCCGACCTGGCGGGTTTGCCGGCTGGCCACGTCGTAGAGGTAGTTCTGTCCGGCTGCGCTGAAGGCAATCCGCCGCCCGTCGGGTGAGGCATGATGCCAGCGAAGCAGCTTGATCGGCACCGGGCCGTCGTCGAGCCGCGAGGCGACCATGACTCGCTCGGTCAGGGTCTGCTCGAAGCGTGCCGAGAAGGGAATGAGCTGCTCTGCGCCGGTGGCGAGCGTGATGCGACGGAACTTGCCGCGGGCCGAGACGATGACCTCGGACCCGTCGGGTGTGAAGGCGTAGCCGGGCAGCAAGTCGGCAGATCCGGTGGTTTCCTGCTCGTCGCGGTCGAGGCCGCGATAAACCACCCGCTCGGCGCCGGTTTCGAGGTCGCGCAATACCAGCACCTGCTGCGCATCGATGCGTCGCCCGAAGACGAGGGTCCGGCCGTCGGGGCTGACCGCCGGGCGGACGGCGCCACCGTATCCCGAGGTGAGCGGCAGGATCCGGCCGGTGTGACGATCGAACCGCTTGATGACGGCGCCGCCGCGATCGAAGGGCTGTCGGGTCGAGAAGTAGAGCCAGCGCCCGTCACGCGAGAGCGCGGGACCTGCCGGCGCGTTCTCTCCCTTGAAGAGCTCGACCCCGGTACCCCCGCCGTCGACGTGGTACATGAAAAGGGTGATGCCCGAACCCTGATCGTTGAGCGAGGCGCGACGAGTGATGACGTAGTCGCCGTCCGGCGTGAACACCGGTGACGAGAAGCCCCAGGCGCGGTCGGTGGTCAGGGCCCTCGGATTCGAGCCATCGGGCTCGACGAACCAGAGATTGGACGAGCCGGAGCGATCGGAGACGAAGACGATCCGCTTGCCGTCAGGCGAAAAGCGCGGCTGCTGATCGAAGGCCGGGCCCTGAGTGATCCGGGTGGCTGTTCCGCCCGTGATCGGCATGGTGTACAGGTCGCCCAGGAGATCGAAGACGATGGTCCGCCCGTCGGGCGACAGATCGAGTGACATCCAGGTTCCCTCATCGAGGGTCACGGCAAAGGGGAGACTTGGCCCATGAATCTTCTCGATCGACCAGGCGCTGTCGGGTTTGGGCTGCGCGTCAAGCGATGTTGCGGTCGCGACGGCCAGCAGCGCGATCAGTGACGCGCCGAGGTATCCCCGGCGGGGGCGGTGGTGAGGCATCGAGTGGCTCCGGCGTGCGAGATGGATCTGGAAAAGTAGCGGCAAGGCCCAGATCCAGGGCACTGGAGGGAGTTCGTCTGCTGTACTCTGCCGCCGACAGGTGCTGTCATGTCTGCGTTTCGACCACGGGAAGGTGCCGGTATCTTGCGGAATGCGCATCGCCCTGCTGCTCAACCAGGATGTCCAGAGCTGCCTCGCACTCAACCTGCTGTGCCCCCTGCTGGGCCAGCGACTGGTCGGGGTCTTTCAGTCGGAGCGCGTTGGCGGGCCTGCGGGCGGCCGGGCCAGGGCCCTCGGTCAGCTCGGCTACGTCGAGCAGACCCTCTTCAACCGGCTGGTATTCCCCCTGGCGGAGCACCGGTCGCTGCCCGAGGGTGCCCTCACAGGTTTCGACAGCTTCGAACGCCGGTTCGGGGTTCCGGTTTGGACTCTCTCGTCCGCCCGATCACCCGCGGGGCTCGACGCCCTGCGCGGGGCAAACGCGGATCTCTTCATCTCGATCCGCTTCGGCCACATTCTGGGGCACGAGGCGATTGCGATTCCGCCACGTGGCGTGCTCAACCTGCATTCGGGGCTCTTGCCTGCCTACCGAGGTGTGCTGGCCACCTTTCGTGCGCTCCTGGCCGGCGACACCGAGGTTGGCTGCACCCTCCACTGGATCGACAGTCCGGAAATCGATCAGGGCGGAATCATTGCAACCGCGCGGCGACCGGTCGACCGGAGCCGATCGCTCCTCTGGCACGTGCTGTCGCTCTATCCGCTGGGCGTGCGGCTGGTCGCGGACGCGGTCGAACGGCTGGAGCGGGGTGAGACAGTTGCTGCGGAACCGCAGGATCCGGCGGCGGGTCGATACCACAGCTATCCGACCGAGGACGAACTGCTTCGATTCCTCGCCCAGGGGTGGCGCCTCTTCGACCCCGAGGATCTCGAGAACCTGACATCCCTGTTTGGAGTGGCGTAGCCGATCACTCGGTCGCGAGGATCAGGCCGAGTGCGCCGGTGAATCGCTCCCAGTCGGCGCGTTCTTTGGCCAGCTGCTTCCGCCCGGCTGGCGTCAACTTATAGAACCGCGCCCGGCGATTGTTCTCGCTTGGCCCCCACTCGGCGCTGACCATGCCCTTGGCCTCGAGTCGGCGGAGGGCGGGGTAGAGCGAGCCGTAGTTGACGTCGAGCGTTCCGCGCGAGACGAGCTGAATCGTCTGCGTCAGCTGCCAGCCGTTGGCTGGTCCGCCTTGCAGCAGCTTGAGCACGATGAGATCCAGCGTGCCTTGCAGCAGGTCGAGTTTGTCCCCAGCCATGGTGACCTCTAGATACTCAATAGGGCGGAAGGTACCGAGCCGGTAGCCGAATCGCAACGGAAACGGGCGAGCCCCGCGGCGTTGCCGCCCTGCCCGCCGCCGACGCATATTCTCAAGGTGACCACGCTACAGCGGACTGAGATTGCGCCGACAGTTGTCGACCGGTGGTCCCAAGCCGGCCGCCTCTACGCGCTCGTCGATGCGTGCGACCAGCCTGCGGTTCCGATCCGTTGCCGAGAGACCGACCCCGGGAGCGCCCGGTCGCTCTATCGGGGGCGCGCCGAAGAAGAGCTGTGGGCCATCGCGCCATATCTGTACCGCGTCGATGCCGATACCCTTGGCTGGATTCGCGAGGTGCTGTGGGACGAGCCGTGGGGCGCCTTGGTGCTGTCCGGTGCAGGCTTCGAGGCGCTCTACCGTCACTTCCGCCGTTTCCTGATCATCGAGAGCCCGACCAACGAGTCCTGGTACTTCCGATTCTACGATCCGCGCGTGCTGTCGAGTTACCTCGCGGCGCCCGAGGTCGATCTCCCTGGCTTCTTCGGCCCGGTCGACGCGTTTGCGATCGGTCGTCCCGACCGTTCCTGTGAGCTGCTCTGGCAGCGAATCGGCGACCGCCATGTGTCGTTAGGCGGAGCACTCCGATGACGCTTCAGATTTCGCAGGCGCAGGCCGACGCACTTGCTCCGCCTGGCGGCGGGTCGGCGTGCGCCCCCTGCCGTACCGGACCGCGCCCGGCAACGGAGCCCGGCCCGGTCCTCCCCGACGATCCACCCGATACCTGGCTCGGCGTGATCCTCAAGGATGAGGCGGGCGATCCTGTTCCCGACCAGGATGTCCGGATCGAACTCGACACCGGTGAAACGCTCGAAGGGCGGACGGATCGGGACGGCCGAGTTCGGTTCGATGGCTTGGCGCGCAGCGGCGGGATAGCTCGATTCACCTCGATTCCCGATCGGGCTCGGCGATGACCGACGAGCCTGGAGAACCGTCCGCCCCACTTGCCGACGATGTGGGCACCGGGCGTGAAACCGAGATTCGGGTGGCTGGTTTCTCGGTGGCCGACCTGCGCGGGCCGGAGCGTTGGGATCCTTCGACGGACCGTCTCGCGCTCAACTACCGGGTCTTCGACCCCAATGCACAGATCCGGCGCGGGCGGTTGAGCTTCTACCGCTGCCCGCCAGTCGAGCGCGCGTCTGACAGCTCTGACGCAGAGGACGATGGGGAGGCAGGGGACGGCGCCGAGTCGGCTGGTACGGAGCTGGCAGTCGGTGGTGAGGTCGGTGAGCAGCTGGCGGCTCCGGATGGTGAGCCCGACACCACCGCGTTGCATACCATTGCATTGCGGCCCGACGAGTGGACCCAGGGCGCCCACAGCCTGGCCGAGGAGCGCCGCTGGTCCGGTGAGCTGGGTGGCGGCGAGCGGATCTCCGGGCTCGATGCACCGGTCTGGGTTCGGCTGGAGGTCTGGAATCGGGATGTCGACGAACCGCCCGGCCCGGACGACGAGGGCACCACGGCTACCGCTGCTGCGACGGTACCGATCGATATCGTAGTACGCGCTCGCTGGGCGGATCAGTCGGTGCTTCCCGCCGGCGATCCGAACGAGCCGGCGCGTGGTGAAACCACGGTCGACCTGCAGCTCAAGAACGTTCCTGACGGTACCCCGGTCCGATTTCTCGTGGCACGGATCGTCGAGGTCGACGATCCGGCCCACGACAGGATCTATGACTACACCGGGCGGGATGCCGCCGCGCAGCCCGGAATCGAACCAGGCACGGTACGTCGCGGCAGCGTCAAAGTCGGTGGTCGCGATCCCAAGGTCGTCTTCGGCAACCATGCCGAGCATTGGAAGTACCCCGGCAACAATTTTTACGCGCTCTGGGTTCAGATCGGACAGAGCGATCGCTGGATCCCGGTCAGCGAGCGCGACTACCGGGCCCATGAGCGCGATGCGCTCCACATGCGCTTCATGTGTCTGATTTATGCTGCGTCGAGGGACAACCCGTACCGGGTGCCCGCGGTGCGCGAAATCGGCGAGGTCATGAACCGCCGCTCGAAGTACTTCCACGCCACCGTCCTGACCAACCCGATGACGACGGCGGCAGAGTATCATCGCCAGACGCGCAACCGATACATCGTGGTCCACATCGGGCACGCATACGTCGATTGCTGGCACGCCGACCACCCGACCAGGAACGGTCAGCCGATCGACCATCCGCATTCGGGGTTCCCGCCCGATGGTCTCGTCTGTCCCGACCGATACCTGAGCGCCGAAGCGGAAGCAGAGGCGGTTGAGCACCATGCAGCCTATGCCTGGCCGATTCAGCCTGGCTGCGGCAACGCCAGTCCGTACCGAACCATTCCAATGGTGGGTAACGGTGTCATGCTGATGAATCGTCACAATCGGCAACCGTCGGATCCGGATTATGTCCAGGTCGGGACCCGCGGGCCCAATCGGCAGCTGGCCGACGGAGCCGTCAGCATCGAGGCCGATGCCGTGCCGCGATTTCTGCACTACATCGGCGGCTGTCGCACGGCGGTCAACGACGGGTTGATCGGCTGGTACGCAGCGAGTGGCACGCGGTACTCGCACGGCTGGGTCTACTCCGTCGACGGTCAGGTCAACGCCTCGTTCGTCAGCCGGTTGTTTCGGCGCTGGATCCAGGAGACCGGGATCGACATGGGGCAGGACGAGTGGGACCCCGAGCGGTTCGTCGAGGTCTATGCCGAACTGGCTCGCACCGGCGACCCGGTGGACTACGAGCCTCGGCTGAGGTCTGCGGACCGGCGGATGAGCTTCGAACCGATGCGCCCGGATCACGGCGAGACGGCCCTTGCCTGAGCCAACCGAGCCCCGCCGCCCGCGGTCCGGCCCCGACCCGGATTGGGTACGTGCTGAGAAAGCCATCGAGGCGCGCCTGCCTGACGGCCAGCCGGTCGGGCGGCGCATCCTGGCCTACGAGACCGAGCAGCGCAGCTTGCACCCTGCGCTGGCGCCGGTTCGGCGCATCGATCTGTCGGTGCTGGCCTCAGGTCCCGATGTCGTGGTCTTCTTCGATCGGGAGGACGGCCTCGTGGGCTGGCGCGACGACGGTCGGCTCGGTGCCCCCACGAGGCCATCCGCGCCTGGCCCGGAGGTCGGGCAGGCCGTCATCGCTGAACTCGAGCTGGCCCGTGCGGAGGTGCGGGAGCAGCGACCGGTCTTTCTCGATCCGCTGGGCTGGACCTATGAGGTCCGAGTCCGTGCCGCGATCCGGGGCCGAGCGGGCGCCGTGCGCGCCTGGGTCGAGCCAGCCTCGCACCGGGTGATTCAGGTGCTGAGCGGCCGGGCGTTCGAGGTGTCGGACGGCGCCATCGAGTATCGTGCGCGCCTGGCGATGCTGGAACTGTTCGAATCCCGGCTCCGTCGCGCCGGAATTCGGCCCAAGCCAGCGCATCGGTACCTCGTGCTGGCGCTCAAGAATGTTGAAGGCTACGGTGGCGGGCGTCAGGTTCGGCTGGCCACCTGGCGTCACTGGTCCGCGGCCGCGGTCGAGATCGACGGCCCAGGCGGGCCGATCGTCGGATGGTCGCTGGCCCGCCTGGCCGACCCGCCGGCGCGGCGGTCGCTGCCGATCGCGTCGCTGATCGCGGCAGCAGCCAGAGCGGCACCCCCGCCGGCCGGCGCGAGCGACCCCAGGGCCAGGCGGATCGGTCAGGGCGACCCGGTGCGATCGTGGCAAGTGACCTGGCGCCACCGCGCCGAGGGAGTCCCCGTCGAGGGCGACTTTCACCAGGTCGAGGTGCACGCCGAACTGGGGCGCCCGATCGGTGTCAGAACACGTTGGGCACCGTCGCTGCCGCCGGCCGTTGCGAGCCTGAGCGCGGAGGAGGCGCTGCGACTGGCGCTGGCCGCCCGGACCGAACGGGCTCTCGATCCGGCCATGGTGCCCGGAACTCCTGCACTCTGTTTCGTGCGCCCGCTCGAGCTGGCTGACCCCGACCATCGGCTGGCCTGGCGGGTCGGCTTTGCCGATGCGGCCGGCACGGCTGACCTCTACATCGATGCGGTCGACGGCCGTGTCGTCGCAACCGGCGGGGCGCGCTGAGTCAGCATCACCGCTGGTTCGCGCGTAGAATACAGTAGCTCGTCGACGTCACATCCTCCGGGAAAGCACCCATGAACCTCCGAACGGTCCGTGCGACTGCCGGAGCGGCGGCATTTGCCTGTACGCTCCTGGTGTCGTCTCTCACCGCCCAGCAGACCTCCACCGACACGCGCGATCCGAATCAGAAGCAGGATCCAACCTTCGAGAAGAGCTACCGCGAGTGGCTGCCCAACCTGCGGCTCGGCAGCCCGCTGGTCGACCATCTTCCGCTGGTTCCCGGCATTCCGACTCCGCGCGACATTCTGGGATACCACATCGGGATTCCGAAGCGCCTGACCTACTACGCCGACCAGCTCCGCTACTACCGCGCGCTGGCCGCGGCGACGCCCCGCGTTCGGATCGAAACGATCGGCCGGTCGGACGAGGGGCGTGAGCTGGTGGTGGTCTGGGTCAGCTCGGAAGAGAACATGAAGACGCTGGATGCCAACAAACGCAATCTGGCCGTGATTGCCGATCCGCGCGGCAGGACCGACGCGGACATTGCCGCGCTGATCAAGCGAACCAAGCCGCACTATCACCTGATGGGTGGCTTGCACAGCGGCGAGACCGGACCGTCCGAGATGCTGATGGAGCTGGTCTACCGGCTTGCCACGGAAACCTCGCCGATCATCTCGCAGATCCGCGCGAACCTGATCGTCTCGATCACGCCTGCTGCGGATGCAGATGGCCGAGATCGCAACGTCGACTGGTTCCACCGGAACCTCGAGGCCGGGCTCAACAATCCACTGCGGCCGCCGCCGCCCGATACGATGCGGGCCAGCGAGGCTGTGCGGGACAGCGTCCGTCAGCTGGCCCGACGGATCACGCCCGCGGTGCCGTACTGGGGCCGCTATGCCTATCACGACAACAATCGTGACATCAATCTGTCGCTGATGCAGATGCGGGCCCTGGTGGATTGGTACTTCACCGCCTATCCGCCGATCATGCACGATCTGCATGAGACGCTGCCGCTGCTGTACACCTACAGCGGTGCGGCGCCCCAGAATCCGAATCTCGATCCGCTGTTGTTTGCAGAGCTGCCGTGGTTTGCCAACTGGGAAATGGCCCAGATGACGAAGTACGGCATGCCGGGCGTCTACACCCACGCCTTCATGGACGGATGGTCGCCCGGGTACCTCGGGTCGGTGGCCTACAATCACAACGGCCTGATGAAGATGTACGAGACGCAGTCGGGTCGTGATCTCGACAACGTCGAGCGACCGGCACCGCGTCCGGACTCAGCCAAAGCCGACTCGGCGCGTGGTCGGGCGGGCGCGGCACGGATCGCGACCACGACCGGACCTGGAGGAATCCCGACCGGTCGAGGCGGCGCACAGGAGCGCGAGTGGTACCGTGGCATTCCCATTGGTCCGGAAGACTCGGCCAACTTTACCCGTCGCGCCAACGCCAATTACATGCAGACCGGCGTTATCTCGGCGCTGCAGCTCGCGGCCATGTTCCCGGCGACCATTCTCGAGAACTTCTACGTCAAGACGAAGAACTCCATCGAAGAGGGCAAGACCAAGGCGCCCTTCGGTTACGTGATTCCGGTGCAGCGGGACATGACCCGGGCGGCCGAACTGGTCAACATCCTGCGGGCCCAGCGGATCGAAGTCGGGATTGCGCGCCAGGCCTTCAAGGTCGATACGGTGAGCTATCCCGCCGGGTCGTATGTCATCAAGCGAGACCAGCCGTACGGTCGACTGGCCAAGAACCTGCTCGAGAAGCAGCAGTTTCCCGATCCGCGGCTCACCACCTACGACGACAGCGGCTGGACCATGGGTTATGCCATGGGTCTCGATGTTGTCGAAGTGGCCGACGCGTCGATTCTCAAGGTCGCGACCACCCCGGTTACCACGGTTACCCTCAAAGGGACGGTCACCGGCAGCGGCTCGGCTGGCATGGCTGTGGCGCATCTCGGCTCCAACAACATGATCACCTTCCGCTACCGATTGCGGGACGTGCCGATGAAGGTGGCTCAGCGCGCCTTCACGGTCGACGGCGTCGAGTTCCCGGCCGGATCGTTTCTGGTGACGGGCACCGCCCACGCCGCTGCGGTGCGGTCCGCAGTCGAGTCGCTCGGTTTGACCGCAGCGAGCTTGTCGAGCATTCCCGACGTGCCCGCGCATGAGGCGGATCTGCCGCGGATCGCCGTGTACTCGCAGTGGACCGGAACCCAGAATCTCGGCTGGTATCGGTTCACCTTCGACAAGTTCGAGATTCCCTTCGACCTGATCTACAAAGAGCAGGTGGTGCAGGGAGGTCTGCGTGCCAAGTACGATGTGATCTTCACTGCCGAACAGGATCTCAGCCGCACGGCGGTGATGCGGCAGCCAAACCTGAAGCCGGTGCCCTACCAGAAGAGCGATAAGTACCAGTTCCTCGGCATGTACGGCGAGTCACCCGACATTACGGGTGGCTTTGGCCAGGCGGGTGTCGACGCCTTTGCCGCATTTCTCGAGGCCGGCGGTACCCTGATTGCCATCGGCGATGCAGCGCGCCTCCCGATCGAGTTCGGCTGGGCCGGCACGGTCGAGCGGGTGACGGTGCCGGGCCTGACCGCGCGCCGACCGCTGATTCAGGGCGAAATCGTGCGCACGGATCACCCGATCTTTTACGGTTACGCCGGCAAGACCCTCCCGGTCAAATACGTCGGCGGGCAACCGTTCCGCGTCGGTGTGGCGCATGAGGACAACGTGGTGGCCCGCTATGTCGGCGGTGATGCGGCCGTGCTGTCCGGCCTGATGATCGGCGCCGATTCGCTCAAGGCGCGCCCGTTCGTCGTCGACATTCCGCGCGCTCGCTACGGCAACGGCCGCGTGGTGCTCTTCTCGAACAACCCGATCTACCGCTGGCAGAACCACGGGGAGTTTGGCATGGTCTTCAATACCTTGCTCAACTGGAACGACGTCGTGACGCGTTGAGATCTCGGATGGGCGTTGGTTGCGGGCCGGGGGCGGGGCCTGGCGCAGCAGTCGCGCGAGGTCGGGTGAGATGGTGGAGCGGCGGGGGGGCGACTGAGGCGCTGGCGGCCCCGTCCCCGGCCCGCAACCAACGCTGCGAGAGGGTGCGCCGCGCCGTCGGGTATAGTGAGCAGGGAAGTCCTGCCTTAGGAACGCGAGCGAGGGGGGAGTGCAGTGCGCCGTGCGGTGGTGCCGCCAGCGCCTCAGTCGGCGCCCTCGCCGTTCCACCATCCCAACCCTGCACGCGCGACTGCTGCGCCAGGCACCACCGCACGGCGCACTGCACTCCCCAAACACCAACCCAGCTTGTGTTAAAGAAATCAGGACACTAAGCTTCAAAACATGACCCCGCTCTCTGCTGTAGCGCACCGGATCGCTGCTCTCACCTCGGCCCTCAAGGCCGGGGCGAAGAAGCGCGGGCCCAAGTGCGGCCCGTGCGGAGGGCATTCGGCTTAGTCAAACGCAGGTCTGACCACCGGAGCCCCGCCGCACGAAATCGTGTGGCGGGTTTTTTTATGATCGTTTGCAAGTTCGGCGGGACGTCCGTAGGCGATCGCGCGGCCATCGAACGACTCGTCGGGATCGTCCATGGGCGCCTCGCCTCGCGCCCTGTCGTTGTCGTATCGGCCATGTCGGGCGTGACGAACGCCCTGCTCGGGCTCGTCGAGGGAACCACCGGGGGCGATCGCGAGAGCGCCCGGACCCGCTTGAGCGAGATCGCTGCCCGCCATCGGAGCACTGCGGCCGAGCTTGGCGTTCCTGATGCGCTGGAGGGCGTGCTCGAGGCTGATGTTGCCTCGATCGAGGCTCAGCTCGACAGCTTGGCGGACGGTGCCGCCGTCGATCCAGTGCGCGACGCAATCGTCTCATATGGTGAACTGTGGAGCTCCCACCTGGTAGCGGCGGCAATGACGGTTGCCGGTGTTCCATCACGATGGATCGACGTCCGAACGGTGATGCGAACGGACGCACGCTTTGGACGAGCGGTTGTCGACCGGCAGGTTCTCGATCAGGCGGCCCCTGCCGTGTTCGGCCCGATCGTCGAGGCCGGAGTCGTTCCCGTCACGCAGGGATTCCTTGGCGCGACCGCCGACGGTCGTCCGACCACGCTGGGGCGGGGCGGCTCCGACTACTCGGCGTCACTGCTCGGTGCAGCACTCGGTGCGGAGCGCGTAGAGATCTGGACCGACGTGGATGGGCTGATGACGGCCGATCCGCGCGTCGTACCGAACGCGAGATTGATCGAGGTCGCGAGCCACCACGAAGCTGCCGAGCTCGCGACCTTCGGTGCCAAGGTGCTTCACCCCTCCACGTACGCTCCCCTGATCCACGCCCGGATTCCCTGCGTCATTCTCAACTCGTTTGCGCCGGGACGTCCGGGCACCACGATCCTGGCTGGCGCCTCCGTTCTGCCGATCGAGGGGTCGCCGGTGCGATCGATTGCGTGGAAGAAGGGCATCACGCTGATCAACGTACGGGCAACCGGGATGCTCGATGCCGTCGGATTTCTGCGCAAGCTGTTCGAGGCGGTTGAGCGGCATGGCATCTCGGTCGACGTGGTCGCGACGAGCGAGGTCAGCGTCTCGCTCACCATCGACGACCCGAGTCGCCTCGAGGCGCTCTGTCGCGACCTCGGTACTTTGGGCGACGTAACGACCGCCAGTGGTCGGGCCATCGTGGCCGTTGTCGGTATCGGTCTTCGGACCGAACCAGGTATCGCCGGTCGCATCTTCTCCGCGGTCAATCCCATCAACATCGAAGTCATCTCGCAGGGCGCCTCGGCCATCAACATGACCTTCGTGATTCGCGAGGATCAGGCTGTCGGCGCCGTTCAACTGCTGCATCGCGAGTTCTTTCCGGAGGTGGCCGCATGAGGATTGCCGTAATCGGTCTCGGGCGGATGGGCGAGTCGGTGATTGCCGAGGCAAAACGTCGGGGACATCAGGTCGTGGCGCGGATCGGCGAGGCCGACAACGTCAACGGAGCCGGCCTGTCGGCTCCAACGCTGAACGGCGCCGAGGTGGCGATCGAGTTCACGCAACCCGGGGCGGCGGTGGCCAACCTGCACCGTCTGATCGAGCTCGGCATCCCGGTGGTGACCGGTACCACCGGCTGGCGTGAAGAACTGCCGGCGCTCGAGGCGCTCGTCGCCGCGCGGCGGGGTGCGCTCTTGCACGCGGCGAACTTCTCGATAGGTGCGCATCTGATGTTTCGGGCGGCGCGCGAGTTGGGGCGGGCGTTGGCGGGTCGACCGGAGTTCGACGCAGCGATCTTCGAGCAGCATCATCGTCGCAAGCTCGACTCGCCCTCGGGGACTGGTCTGGCCCTGCAGGCTGCGGTCCGCGCCGGCGACCCCAGCCGCCCGTACCCCATCACCTCGGAGCGGTTGGGCTCAATACCCGGGCTGCATCGGCTGGAAATCGACGGAGAGCATGAGACGCTGACCCTGACGCACAGCGCCCGCAACCGCGCCGTCTTTGCGGTCGGTGCGGTGACGGCGGCCGAATGGCTTCCCGGCCGGATCGGCATCTATCAGTTTGAACACGTCCTCTTTGGAGACGAACGATGAGCGCATTTCGCGGTTGCGGCACCGCGCTGGTAACCCCCTTCGAGCTGGACGGCTCCCTCGACTTGCCGGCGCTGCGTCGCCTGGTCGACTGGCAGATTGCCGATGGCATCAACTTCCTGGTGGCCTGCGGCTCGACCGGCGAAGCGCAAACGCTGAGCGACGACGAGCGCCTAACGGTGGCGCGGACGGTGGTCGAAGCTGCCCGGGGTCGGGTGCCAGTCGTGGCTGGCGCGACGAGCAATGATACCGCGCGGGCGGTTGCCGAGACCCGTGCCATGTGCGACGCCGGTGTCGACGGCATTCTGAGTGCCGCGCCGTACTACAACAAGCCGACCCAGACCGGGATGCTCCGCCATTTCGAGGCGGTGGCCGAGGCGAGTTCGCGGCCGATCATTCTCTACAACGTGCCCGGGCGCACGGCAGTCAACATGGCGCCGGCCACCGTTCTCGAGCTCGCTCGACACCCGCGAATCGTGGCCGTCAAGGAAGCCAGCGGCGACATCATCCAGATGATGCGCATCATCAAGGACCGTCCTGACGGCTTCCTGGTGCTGTCCGGCGATGACGGCCTGACGCTGCCGCTGATTGCGGTCGGTGGCGACGGCATCATCTCCGTGATCTCGAATGAGGTTCCCGGGCTGATGACTCGGCTGGCGAAGCTGGCCCTCGATGGCGATCTCGCCGAGGCGCGCGAGCTGCACTATCGGCTGCTGCCGCTGATCGACGCCAACTTCATCGAAAGCAATCCGGCGCCGGCCAAGTGCGCCCTCGCGATGATGGGTAAAGTTTCCAACGTGCTGCGATTACCATTGGTGCCGGTTTCGGCGAGTTCCCGGGCGGTGCTCGAGAGCGTACTTCGCGATTTTGCGGTGGAGGCGGTGGTATGACGGCAGGTGCGGGAGAGTTGAAGGAGCGAATCGAGCGTTACGCGGCTGGCGTGCCTGCGGGCGCCGAGTCGGAGGCGCGGCAGGCGTTCGGCGATCTCAAGCTGGCGCTGCAGGCAGGTACGGTGCGCGCGGCCACGCGGGGTCCGGATGGCACCTGGCAGGCCAACACCTGGGTCAAGAGCGGTATTCTGCTGGGCTTCCGGCTCGGTGCGGTGGTCGAGCTCGCGGGCGCCGGCGGTCTCCCGTTCACGGACAAGGATACCTACGGGGTCCGCCGCTTCGGCGCGGGTGATGGCGTGCGCGTCGTGCCGGGCGGCTCGTCGGTGCGCGAAGGCGCCTATCTCGGCCGCGGAGTCGTCTGCATGCCGCCGATGTACGTCAACGCCGGTGCATACGTCGACGACGGCACCATGGTCGATTCGCATGCGCTGGTCGGTTCCTGCGCGCAGATCGGCAAGCGCGTCCACATCTCGGCCGGTGCGCAGATCGGCGGGGTGCTCGAGCCGGCGGGTGCGCTGCCGGTCGTGGTCGAGGACGACGTCCTGGTCGGCGGCAACACCGGGGTCTACGAGGGCACCATCGTTCGGGAACGCGCGGTCCTGGCGCCGGGTACGATTCTGACGGGTGGCACCGTCGTCGTCGACCTCGTGCATGACCGGCTGCTGCGGCGCGAGGGCGATCGTCCGCTCGAGATTCCGGCCGGCGCCGTCGTGGTGCCGGGGTCACGGCCGGTCAAGCATGGGGTCGGCGCGGCGCTGGGCATTTCACTCTACGCACCAGTCATCGTCAAGTACCGCGACGAAAAGACCGATGCGTCTGTCAAGCTGGAAGATCTACTCCGGTAGCTGTCCGGTGGCATGGTCGCGGAGACGGCGGTGAGAAGACGAGCTTGCCATCGGGGCCAATCTGCATGGCGAGGACCGGTTTCCGGAGTCTGAACTGGGCAAGGTACCCCTCCTGCGGGGCGCGGGCGAGGCGGTTCAACATTTCTGCTCACCGAAGCGTATAATACAGTTAGCCCGACCCCAGCCCATCGGTCGGGCCCTCCTTCTCAATCCGCCGTTCCCTGGGTTTGCTGCCTGAGGTAACTCATGACTGTACCAACCGATCTGAACCGTCCGATGAACGGGTTCCTGAGGCCTGTTCGGGCACTCCTTTTCCTGGCGGCGACAGCGGCCTTTGGCGCCGGTTGCCGCCCGGCTGCCCCTGCGGCCGCCCCGACGCCGAACCAGCCCAACGGGCGTCCCGGCCAGACGGCTGCCGCACCAGCCCCGGGGCAGGATACGACTCGCCGGGCCGCTCCGCAGCCGCCTGGCGGCGACCCCGCTCCTCGGCCCTACCGATCGGTCATTACACCCCAGGCAACGACGCGAGACGGCCTTTTCAAGACGCACCGGATCGGCAGCCGGCTCTATTTCGAGATTCCGCGCCGGGAACTCGATCAGGAGCTGCTGCTGGTGAGCCGCGCCGCGCGGACCCCGCTCAATGTCGGGTACGGCGGCCAGCAGCTCGGCCGGTCTCACGTGCTTCGCTGGGAGCAGCGCGACAACCGCATTCTGCTCCACTCGGTCTCCTATGCGACCGTCGCCGACTCGCTCAATCCGATGTACCAGGCGGTGCGCAACTCCAACAACGATGTCATCGTAGCCGCGTTCAACATCGAGGCGTTCGGTCCCGACAGCGCCCCGGTCGTCGATGTCTCGCGGCTGTACACGGCACCCCCGCCGGAGTTCGGTCCGGGCGCGCCGCAGTACCGCGGTAATCCCGACCCGAGTCGCTCGTTCGTCGAACGGGTGCTGGCCTTTCCGACCAACGTCGATGTTCAGGCGACCATCACGTTTCCGCCGCCTCCGCAGCTGCCGGGTGCGGCGCCGGCCAATCCGTTTGCGCCCGCCGCGACGGGCACGGCGTCGGTCAGCATGTACTGGAGCATGATCAAGCTGCCCGAGCAGCCGATGATGCCGCGGCTGGCCGACAAGCGGATCGGCTTCTTTACGCTGCAGCAGATCGACTACGGGCGTCCGGAGCAGCGGTCGCAGACCCGCGAGTACCTGGTTCGCTGGCGTCTCGAAAAGAAGGATCCCAACGCCGCGATGTCGGAACCGGTCAAGCCGATCACCTTCTACATCGATCCCGCGACACCCGACTGGCTCAAACCCTACGTCCGGCGTGGTGTAGAGCAGTGGCAGGAGGCGTTCGAGGCAGCCGGCTTCCGACGCGCCATCATCGCCAAGGATGCGCCATCACCGGCCGAGGATCCGGATTGGGCTCCCGAGGATGCGCGGTACTCGGTGGTGCGCTGGCTGCCGTCGACGATCGAGAATGCGCAGGGCCCCAACGTGCACGATCCGCGGACCGGTGAGATCATCGAGTCCGATATCTACATGTACCACAACATCATGACGCTGCAGCGAACCTGGTACTTCTCCCAGGTCGGTCATCTCGATCCGCGGGCGCGGATGTGGCCGTACCCGGACTCGCTGATGGGCCGCCTGGTCGAGTTCGTCGTGGCGCATGAGGTGGGTCACACGCTGGGCTACCAGCACGACCAGAAGGGCAGCTCGACCTACCCGGTCGACTCGCTGCGCAGCGCGAGTTGGATTCGGCGGATGGGTCATTCACCGTCGATCATGGACTACGCCCGGTTCAACTATGTGGCGCAGCCCGAGGACAAGATTCCCCTCGAGGATCTGGTACCGCGGATCGGTCCGTGGGATCTGTACATCACCCGCTGGGGCTACACGCCGATTCCGACGGCCCGCACTCCGGACGAGGAATGGCCGACGCTGGATCGCTGGTCGCGCGAGCAGGATTCGATTCCCTGGTACCGATTCAACATGTCGGACTCGCGCGGCGCGGATCCTGGCGACCATACCGAAGCCATCGGTGATGCCGATCCGGTCAAAGCGACTGGATGGGGCATCAGGAGTATCAAGCAGATCGTCCCGCTCCTGATTCCGGCCGCTGTCCGACCGGGCGAGGGTTATGATGACCTGCGATTGCTCTATGATCGACTGATCGGCCAGTGGGCGACCGAGCTGCGGCACGTGGCCATCATGGTCGGCGGCGCCGATGCGCAGGAAACCTATGGTGGACAGCAGGCTGGTCAGCGGTACAAGCCGTGGCCGCGTGCGCGTCAACGAGAGGCGGTGCAGTTTCTCAACGCCAATGCGTTCGCAACGCCCAGGTTCTTCCTGGTCGACGACGTGCTTCGCAATATCGAGGTCGAAGGGGCGCTTCGGCGCATCAACGCTGCGCAGTCGAGCGTCCTCACCGCGCTCTTCAACGATCGGCGGCTGGAGCGGGTGGTCGAGTTCGAAGCTCTGGCGCCGTCGGCCCGCGAAGCGTACGCACTGACCGAGCTGCTGGCCGACGTGCGCGGGGGCGTCTGGAGCGAGCTTACCTCGGGGTCAGTGGCAATCGATCCGTTCCGGCGCGAGCTGCAGCGAAGCTATCTGATTCAGGCGCGCAGCAAGATCAATCCGCAGCCGGTTCAACTGCCTGCCGGGCTGCCGGCCTTCTTTGCGCAGCAGTTTGCTCCTGCCCGGGTAACGAGCGACATCCGGGCCGCGTTCGCTGCCGAGCTTCGGACCCTGGAGGCGGCTATCCGTCGAGCCTTGCCACGGACGGCCGATCGTGCCACGCGGGCGCACCTGGAGGATGTCCTGGCGCAGATCGAACAGACCTTCGACTCGCGGCGCTAGGCCGAGGAACCGCGCCACCTCGCTCGGCGCGGCGACATTCTTGCGGGGGCAGGGTGGCTCTGGGGCCGCTGCTGCCCCCGTACTGCACCCTGGCGGTAGCGACGTGATGTCGTTAGGCTCGCTACTGGACCGCGATCCGCAGGGGCGGATACGGGGGGTATGGTCGATCGAGGACTGTCGGCATGGCGCTTTTTCCCGGGTTCGAACCGCGCTGGTTCGACGTCGGTGATGTGGTGATTCATGGAGTGGTCGGGGGCTCAGGTCCGCCGCTGCTCCTGCTGCACGGATATCCGCAAACCCACGCCATGTGGCACAAGGTAGCGACCCAGCTCGCGGAGCATTTCACCGTGGTGGCGACCGACCTGCGCGGGTATGGCGCCAGCGGGAAGCCGGACGGTGGCGGGTCGCCGCCGCATTGGGCCTACTCCAAACGGGAAATGGCCGCCGACCAGATCCGGGTCATGGGGTCACTCGGTTACGAGAGGTTCGACGTGGTGGGGCATGATCGCGGCGCCCGGGTGGCCCACCGCATGCTGCTCGATCACGAGAGCCGGATCCGCCGCTGGGCGGTGCTCGATGTGGTGCCGACGCTGACGATGTACCGCAAGACGGATCGTCGCTTTGCCGAGGCCTATTACCACTGGTTTTTCCTGATTCAGCCGGCGCCTTTGCCGGAACGGCTGATCGGCGCCGATCCGGACTTCTTCCTGACCCGCCACCTCGGCAGCCGGCACGGCGGGCTGGCCGCATTCGATCCTGAAGCGCTCTCGCAGTATCTCCGCGCCTTCCGCAACCCCGCCACGATCCACGCCAGCTGCGAAGACTATCGTGCGGCGGCCACCATCGATCTCGAACACGATGAAGCCGACCTCGGTCGCCGGATTCGTGCGCCGCTGCTGGTGCTCTGGGGCAAACATGGTGTGGTGGAAACCTGCTTCGAGCCGCTGGATGACTGGCGGGAGCATGCCACGTCAGTGACGGGACGGGCACTTGAGTGCGGGCACTACCTTGCCGAGGAGCTGCCGGGGGCAACCGCAGCCGAACTGCTGGCGTTTCTCAAGTAGCCGCGATCCGGAGCTGCCGTTCTGCTCCGAATCGCGGTACCCGCGAGCTGCAACAGAACTACCGCTTCTGCGCAGCTGATGACCGTGCCTCGGCCACCAGATCCTTCACCTCGCGCATCAGCCGCGGGCCGTGGTACGGAATGCCGTCCTTGACGGTCCACTCGATTCCGCCGGAACGGACTTCCTTGCCGTCGACGACCGCGGTCGTTCCCGTCGGATAGAGCACCTTCATGTCTTCGAGCGGGTTGCCGTTGACGACGATCAGGTCGGCCAGGTAACCCACGCGGACCCGGCCGAGTTCCGACTCGCGGCCGAGTATCCTGGCGTTGTTCGCTGTGGCATGCTGAATCACCTTGAGCGGGTGGAACCCTGCCTCCTGGTGCAGCTCGAGCTCTCGAATCAGCCCGAATCCGTACATCTGGTAGATGAACCCGGCGTCCTCGCCGGCGCCGATCAGACCGCCGCGCCGGCTGAAATCGCGGAGCGCGTCCATCCAGATCCGGTAGTTCTCCCGCCAGTAGGTCTCATCGGTCGATGACCACCCGATGAAGTACGACCCATGGTTGGCCGGGTTGGGTCTGAAGAACTCCTCCAGAGTCGGATGCAGGTAGTCCTTGAACCAGGGTTGGGTCTGAGCCCGCTGCAGGTCTCGGCTGGCTTCGTAGATTACCAGGGTCGGATTCCAGGACACGTTGCTGTCGACCATGGCCTGAAGGATCTTGCCCAGCTTGACCTGATCTGCTTCGCGCCAGATTCTGCCTGCATAGCGGAACCGGTGGGTTTCGTCGTTGTAGTTGAAGTTTGAGGGAAACGACTGAACCCCTTCGGGGAAGGCGGCATCGGGCACGCCGTACCAGTGCTCGATGCTTCGGGTGCCCATATTGACGTCATCCCACGCCGTCGTCTCTTCGACGCCGACGTGATGGGCAACCGGAAGGCCAACCTTGCGCGCTTCGTCCTGCATTGCTGCCATCAGATCGCGTTCCATGCCGCCGATCTTGATGCCGTCGACGCCCAGCGCTTTGACCTCCCGAACCCGAGCCCGGGCCTGTTCCGCTGTGCGGATGGCGGGGCCGCGCGTGTAGCCGCTGTAGAGGAAGAGGCGAGGAGCCTCGAGCGTGCCGGCTGCGCTGCGCGTCTTGAGATCGATGAACTTGCGAGCATCGCCGCCGGAGCTGACATCACGCACGGTCGTGATACCGGAGGCAAGCCAGAGCTTGAACTGATACTCGAATGGTTGCGGCCGGCCGGCGCGCTCGTCCTGGAGGTGACCATGCAGATTGATCAGACCCGGCAGCACGTACTTGCCCGAGGCGTCGATCTCGTGGTCGGCACTCGGGCGCCTGGCGGTACCGTAGCTCAGCGCAACCGGGTCGAGCGCCACCATGTCGACGATCCGATTGCCCTCGACCACGATGTCGTAAGGGCCCTCTGCGGGGGTGCCATTGCCCTGAACCACCAGGGCATTCCGAATGGCCAGGCGTCCTGTTGGGCGCACGCCGTGTTCGGCGTCGCGGGCCTGGGCAACGGTCAGGGACGGGAGGAGCAGCATCAGCAGAACGCAGAGACGAGTCATGGATCGCAGGGTGAGGGTGGCGGGCTAGCGTGGGCGCCGGAGCGCAGCGATGAGCGGCCGGCCGTCGAGTGGCTCGGCAGGTGATACGCCGAGCACACGGGCCAAGGTCGGCGCGATGTCGACGGTGCGGACGGTCTGATCGTACCGGCCCGGGGCAAAGGGCGGTCCGTAGAAGACCATCGGAACGTGAGAGTCCTGCAGGTGCGGCGACCCATGGGTGGCGGCCACGCCATAGTCATACATGTTGCCATCGCCGAGCGTCACGACGGCAACCGGTTCCATGTCCGGGGGAAACATCTGCAGCCAGCGTCGAGCCACGTAGTCGCGAGCGAGGTTGAGGCGTCGAAGGTCGCGGAACCGATCGACTCGCTGGACGCCCGGGATACTGCGTGCCGCGGCCGCAAAGGCGGCGACGATCGAGTCTACCGTGATCGCGTTCGTTCCAAGCCGAGTCGAATCGACGAAAAAGGCGCCGCTTTCGATCTCGAGCGCCGTAGTATCGCCACCGGCCTGGCTCACGACTGCGCGGGCCGCAGTCATGGCGGGCCGTATCCTGACCCGCAGCCGACCATGCAGCTCGGGAATAGGACTTCCGCCGTGATCGGCGCTGAGCGCGACAATGATGCGACTCGAGTCCCGGAGCTGGTATAAGGTGTCGAGGAAGGCGCCCAGTACCCGATCGAGCCGGATGATCTGATCGCGCTGCTCCACCGATTCCGGTCCGAACCGATGCCCTACGTAGTCGGTTGCCGAGAAGGAGACGGCCAGGATGTCGGTTGCCGGCCCGCTGCCCAGCTCGATCCTGCGCATTCCTTCGAGCGCAAACGCCGCAGTGAGTTCGTCCATGAACGGCGAGTAACGGTATCGATTCATGGCCAGGATGGTATCGTGCGCAGGAATCCGATGGGGAAAGGCGGATTCTCTCGTGGCAGGGAACTCGAACAGGACCGTATCGGGTTCCGGATAGGCCGAACGGTCCAGCAGCGGCGTCCAGGCTTTGCCGAGATAACTCTGGGGAATCCGTCGAGCGTTGAAGGCCTGGACCCAGGTGGGCAGGGTGTCGCGATACCAGGTGCTGGTCGTGAAAGTGCCATTGTCGGCAAACCAGTAGACCTCCTGCCGTGCGCGCCCGACGGTAAGGATGGCGCCGCGGTCCTTGGCAGAGACCGACAGCACCCGTGAGGCGGGCTCGGCGGCTGCCAGCCAGTCGACCAGCGTGGTGCCCCGGAACCGGAAAGGCGATGCCGGCAGGTCACTGCTGCCGATCAGGCGAACACTGGTATCGCTGACCCCGCGCAGGTTGCGGGTAATGCCGGTGCTGCGCGGGAAGCGACCGGAAAGGAGGCTGGCATGTCCTGGCGCTGTTTCGGTGATGCCGTGGTCGTGATGGGCGTTGGTAAACACGGCGCCGCCGTCGAGCAGCCGGGCAAATCCGCCCTGCAGCTGGCCGGCATAACGGGTGAAGTACTCGGGCCGCATCTGATCGACGGTAATGAACACGACGAGGCTTGGTCGCAACGCCGGATCGGGGACCGACTTCGCGGGGGTACAGGCCTGCACCGTCGCGCCGGCAAGCGTCAACAGAGCCAGACGAGCGATCAGGCGCAGAGGGTCCATGACATCCGGGGACGGAGACCTTCCAATGATAGGCCACGGACCCCGGAATCGGAACCAAAAGCGGGCCGGTCACCTGACTGTGACCGGCCCGCCACGTTTCCGCAGTATTGCTTACTTGGCGGGGCTCAGGTACCGGGTTTTCAGAATCTCGAGGTGGTGTGCGAGATGGCCGTAGATGATATAGGCCAGCGCCCGGACCGAGACTTCGTGGCCGCTGGCGGTACCGCGACGGGTTGGCGCATCGTCGGGAAGCCCGGCGAGCAGCGCAATGGTCGCGTTTCGCACCAGCAGCCACTCGTCGACGAGAGTCACGAAGAGGCGTTCGTTGAACCGGGCCGGCGGTACCCAGGCGTTTTCGTCGAACGCTGGCAACGGGTTCTGGTCGAGCCGGGCAAACGTGAGAGCACGATAGCTGAAGACCCGTTCGGCGTCGATCAGGTGGCCGACCACTTCCTTGATGGTCCACTTGTCCGGCGCGTAGGCTGTGGCTGCCCGCTCGTCGGTGACCGTCTGCAGCAGCGCGTTGACCGCCGTCGTCTGGCTGGCCAGGAGAGACAACAGGTCTCCGCTGCCGACCTTGGCGACGTAGCGCTCGTAGTACGGCGCGTACTCGTCCGCCGCCGGGCGATCATACCGCGGAGCTGTCATGAGGTCCTCTTGATGAACTTGAGATTCTGTACCCGACCAGCCGACATCACGAAGCCATCGACTCGGCCGTTCCTGCCCTTGGTAAAGCGAAGCGAGCCCGTCCCACTGCGCGCAAACGAATCATCAGACGACCGGGTCAACCTCGCCTTCGGGCCACCCCGGACCTGCACAGCAAGTACCGAATCGTCCACGCTGACGACGTAGGTCACGTCGAGCTCATCGCTGTAGTATGAGCCGGCAAACGCGGCGAGCGGCGTGGTGAAACGTGCTTCGGACGTCGCGGCACCTCTGCCCTGACCAGGACCACCCCCCTGCTGCGCCTGGGCGGTTCCCTCGGGAAGCCGGAGCAACAATCCGGCCACCTGCCGACCGAGCCCGACAGGGTTGGCGTTGGCAACATTGCAGAGTACCGCGACCGACAGGCCTCGGTCGGGGTAGCGCGCCAGGAAGGTCCGATACCCGCCAGTTGCCCCGCTATGCTGGACTTCCCGCTGACCGCGATGGGTGCCGATCATGATGCCCGAGGCGTAGTCGATTTCCGCGCCGGTGGTCAGCCGCTGCTTCGCATGCATCGCTTCGATCCACCGTGGCCCGGCAAGGCTGCCGCGATCGAGTTCGCGATTCCAGATCAGCAGATCGCCGACCGTGGTCAGCAGACCGCCGGCTCCGTACACGTGCATGAACGGCGCGGCGATGGCGAACCCGTCACTGCTCGGTTCGTACGCTCCAGCCCGGCCGGCAACGACTCGATTCCAGTCGCTGCGCCAACGGGTGCGTGTCATGCCCAGGGGCTGGAAGATCTCCTTGGTCGAGTACTCATCCAAGCTTCGCCCGGTGACCCGCTCGACCAGCTCGGCCAGCAGGAGATAGCCGGAGTTGCTGTAGAGGAACTGGGAGTTCGGCGGGAAGTTGAGCTCACGCTGGCGGTAGACCATCGCCAGCGAACGATCCATCGTGAACAGGTTCTCACCAACTGTTTCGCCCGACAGGTTGAACAGAGTCCACATGTCGCGGATCCCGCTGGTGTGATGTATCAGCATGCGCACCGTGACCGGTGCGCCGTAATCCGGCAGTTCGGGAATGTACTTTCGGACCGGATCGTCGAGGTCGAGTTTGCCCTCGACGGCGAGCTTTACGATCACGGCGGCAGTAAACTGCTTCGCGACCGAGCCGGATTCGAGAACCGACAACGGCGTGAGGGGCGCCCCCAATTCGATACTCGCCATGCCGTAGCCCTTGCGGTAGAGCTCGCGCCCATCGCGATCGACACCGAGGACGCACCCGGGCGTGTCGGTCCGATTCATCGCGGTAAAGATGCGATCGACCTGTGTGACGGTGTCGGCTGGCAGCTGAGCCATGGAGGCTGTGGCAACCGTCAGCAGCAACAGTGCAGCAATTCCAAGCGATTTCGAGGCCACGGTGACTCCAGGACAACAGGCGAAGGTTGAGGTAAGACAGGATACGAGGGCTTGCCGCTGATGCAAGATATCATCCTGGGCGGCCAGCGTTAGGGTGGCGGCCCCGCTGCGGCGCACGTTTCAGTTGGTCAGTCGGATGTCCCGGTCCACCGTGGCCGACGCACCGCCAGCCTGGACCTCGAGGACGATGTGATAGCGGCCGGGAGCGAGTCGCTCGAGGTCGAGTTCGAAGGCACGTCCCGTGGCGGCAGCACGGGAGGTTGTGACGGTCCACTCGAGCGTGATGGGCGCATCCCTCCGGACCACGCTGAGCCCTCGGGCGAGCCGGCCGAGCAGGCCGCGTCGGGCCGGCGCCACGGAGACGGCCACGACGGTCGAGTCGCCGGCGCCGCCCGTCGTCTCCCAGTAGATCCCGACCGGCGTCCCGCGCGAGATACGATTACTGGGCAGCGCGAGGGCTGCCGCATCATGCAGGGTCGACGGCAGACCATCACCCGGCACAAAAAGCAGCAGATCAGACAGCACGATCGGCGCCTCGCGATCGATCGGGGCATAGTACTCGCGACCCCTGAGAAACTGGCGCCCGCCGACGGCGGAGAGTTCGACGCTGGCGGCGAGCACCTCACCCGCGACCGCAACCTGGAGACCGGCCAGCCGGGCCGTCGAGTCATGGCGCTCTACCGCGACGTTTTCGGGGCCGGCGCCGGCCGCCAGCGCAACGTCGTACCGACTGTCCCGGCCGAAACGGCTCCCGGGGTCGATGGCGCCGACGACGATGGATGAATCGCCTCGCGGAAACCGCGCCAGCTGAAAGGCGTCGGTTGATTCGAATCGGTCGATATACCCAGGGCTGAAGCGCGCCCGCGGTCGATCCGCCCCCAGGAGGTCGACCCAGGGAGCGCCATCGTCGGGGTGCGCCAGGTCCGGAAGGAACGGGTACGCCGGTGCCCGCTGGTGTCCCACCACCGACGGGCCCTCGAGCGACCAGGAGCGATGGTCGACCACCGAGAACCGGCGCGACCAGCCATAACGAAGGACCAGCTCCTCCATGTCGCGGCCCCAGGATATCGCGTACGGCGACCGGCTGACGTTGCCTAACGCGGCAACGACCCGCCGAGACAGGAGTTCCGAGCGGATCACATTGCCGGGACGGCTCAGCAGCGGTTTGGCCAGCCAGAGGACAGTGTCGCTGAGTTCGAGGCGGGCAGCACAGTCGAGCGCCCCGTAGCGGTTGGCCAGCCCGGGCTCGAGGATCCGGGTCCAGTCGGTCCAGGCGCAGCGGAGCGAGTCGGGCATGGCGCGGGTGGCCCGGCGGAAGGCGGTGTCGGCCTCCTCGTCGCGCTCGTCGGCATGAAGCGCGAAGCCGAGGACGGCTTCACACCACCAGATGCTGGCACCGCAACGCGATGCCGCCACCACGGCGGAATCACGCTCTCCGTGCTCGACGAGATACCGCACTAGTTGACCCGTCAGCCAGGCGCTCTCCGGCTCCTCGGCAGCGGCCTCACGCAGTGTGCCCAACAACCGCATGCGGAGGTCGAGCAAGGAGAGCGGTTCGGAAGGGAGGGTGGTGTCACGGTCGTCGTACCAGTAGCAGAATCGACCGATCCGCTCGTCGCAGCGTCCGCCGCCGCCACCCGTAGCCGGCAAACGAAACCGTCGCTCGCGCTCGAAGGACGCCTGAGCTGCTACCCCTCGTCGCTCGGCAGCCGTCGGGCCAGGCTCCACGACCCGGCGAAGGTCGATCGGCTCCTGCCACAGAAACAGTACGGCAACCCAGGTAAACCCCACCCGCGCTCCTCCTTCAGTTGCGTCGTTCCGGTCCGTCCGTCAGGACCGGAAGAGGTGGCCGAAGCGGCGCTTGAACTCCGCTTTGCGGCTGCCCGGCTGCCGTCCAGTGAGACCACGGCAGCGCGTCGCAGCGTGGCCGTCCCATCCTTCCGGCCATGACTTGAAGACGAGCTGGCGGCAGGCCGGACAGCGTACCTGCCGGCCAACGACCTGATCGGCGCGCAGCTCGTCGGCATTGAGGACGACTCCGCCCTCGTCGGCGCGCGGCAGCAGCGACCCCTGCGGTACCACTGGCTCGATCGGCACGGTGCCGACCAGGAGCTCGAGCCCAAGGGCGCAGGCGGCCGCCAGCAGGTCGAGCGGCAACTGGCGATAGCGTTCGTGGAACGCTTCCAGGGTTCCGCCCCGGTCGAGGTGGTCGATCAACTGCTGAATCGGGATCCTGGTGCCCGCAAACACGGGCGCGCCTCGGCGAACGTCAGGCGCGCGGCTCACCACCTGGTGGACGGCGCGCATGGCGGGCTGCCGTCAGTGGCTCCGCAGCGACCGGGCAATCAGCCCGAGGCCCGCTGCGAGTGCTCCGAGCATCAGGAGCGTGTTGAAGAGAGAGGTCGGCTGAAAGAAGATGCGCAGGTTGACGATGATGCCGAGCAGGATGATCAGCGCGCCGCCGGCCGTCAGCAGCCAGCCCCCGGGCGACCGGCCGTTGAAGAAGAGGATACCGATTCCGGCGAGGAGCGGAATCAGCGACAGGCCGAAGCCGCTGTAGCCCCAGATCTGCCAGACCCCCGTGTGCACAGTGACTTGATTGAGCACCAAGTAGCCGCCCCCGACGACGAGGGCCAGACCCAGGAAGAACTCACCCAATCCACCGGATGTACCGCCAGGCCCGGCGTGCTTCCCTGCGTCCTCAGTCATGCCGCCTCCAATGGCCGGAATCGGAACTGCGCACCAGCGCTCCCCGCATCACCACGCTCAAGACAATGCTAACGCGGTGTCGCGCAGTGGTCGAGATCATCGGCTCGAACCGATGATCGCCCGGCCATCGGTGGTATCTTAGTTCCTCACCCCTCCCGTGCCGGTATCCATGCTCTTTCGCGCCCTCGCTTTCGTGGCGTTGCCCTTCGTCATTGCGCTGCCGCTCGTGGCTCAGGCAGCAGCCCCCCGAGACTCGACGCCCAAAGTTCTCGTCGTGCCGGGGCTGCGTCACGGCCCGAGCATCTTTCCGCTGACCCACTATCCCGAGGTCAGGCCGCTGGTCGAGGGACAGATGGATTTCCAACACTACCACACCTCGGCTGAGGTGGAGTGGTGGATGCACCAATGGGCCAAACGGTATCCGGATCTCGTCGACCTCTACGAGGTGGGCAAGAGCTTCGGCGGCCGGACCCTCTGGCAACTCACCCTGACAAACAAGAAGACCGGCAAGCATACCGACAAGCCTGCCGCATTGTTCGATGCTGGCCGGCACTCGGGTGAGATCTCGAGCACCGAGTCGGCGCTCTACCTTGCCTGGTACCTGCTCGAGAACTACGGCAAGGATGCCGAGATTACGACCTTGCTCGATCAGAAGGCCATCTATGTTCGGCCACTCAACAACCCGGATGGATCGGATCTCTACCGGCTCACCGCGCAGACCAACCGCAGCAGTGTGCGGCCGCATGACACCGACGGAGACGGCCTGCTCGATGAAGATCCGGGTGAGGATCTCGACGGTGACGGCTACATCCGCCAGATGCGCCAGCAGGTCGGGACGGGGAAGGGCGACCACATCCAGGATCCGAAAGATCCCAGCGGTCGCAGCATGAAGCGAGTGCGCGACGGGACAGGCGACTGGAAGGTCTGGAGCGAGGGCATCGACAACGACGGCGACGGCCGTTACAACGAAGATGGCATCGGCGGGCTCGACCTCCATCGCAATTATCCGCAGAACTGGCGGCCGGAGCCGGGCGGCGACCTGACCGGCCGCGGCTGGACCCAGTTCGGTGCAGGCGAGCATCCGCTGTCCGAGCCCGAGACGCGCTCACTCGTGCTCTGGTTGCTGCGCCACCCGCACGTTGGTGTGGTCAACTCGATGGACACGGCGGTGCCGATGCACCTGCGCGGGCCGTCGGTCTGCGAAGAAACCGAATGCATCATGCCGGCCGATCTCGCCATCTATCACCATATGGACTCCGCCGGCCTCACCTTTACGGGCTACCCGTGGGCCGGTGACGTCTACCGGACCTACGCCACTCGTCGTGCCGTCAACCCAGTGACGGGCGACTCGACTCGTCCCACGCCGCTGTTCGGCCACGGCCCGGACTGGGGTTATGCCGGCTACGGAGCCGTCTGGTATGGCGACGAGATCTGGCATGGCGGCCGCGAGAAGGATTACGACGGCGACGGTGAGATCGACGAGTGGGAGGTGCTCCGCTGGTGCGACGAGCGCTTCAGCGGAAGCTGCTTCAAGCCCTGGACGCCGTTCGATCATCCCCAGCTGGGCAAGGTCGAGATCGGCGGCTTCAATCCCAAGTTCTTCTCGCAGAACGGTCCGCCGGAAGTGCTGGAGGAATGGGCCCGCAAGCAGGCGATGTTCAATCTTTACATGGCCAAGTCGCTACCGCAGCTCTCGATAGCTTCGGTCAAGGCCGCCCGCCTGACCCGTGCCGCCGCCGACTCGGCGACCCACGAACTGACCGTGACCGTTCGCAACTCCGGTCGATTGCCGACGGCTCTCGAGCAGGCCAAGAAGGTCAAGATCGTGCGGCCGGATCGGATCGTCGCCGAGTTTGCCAAGGGGAGCACGAGCCGAGCGGTGGGCACGGGGCCGGAGTTCTGGCTGGGCGGCAACGAGACCAGGACGATCAGGCTCCGGATCAAAGCCGGCGCCGAGTCCGCGGATCGGTCGCTGGTCGTGCGGTTGCTCAGCACGCGCGGCGGGGTGGTTGAGTCCAAGGTCGAACTGCCCTGATACGCGGAGTTCGGGGTCCGGGGAGGGACGAGGAGCCTCGGGCGGAGGCGCCTGGCGCTGCAGTCGCACTCGACCGGTAAGATCACAGACCGGGTACCGTGCGACTGACGCGCTGGCAGCGCCTCCGCCCGAGGCTCCTCGTCCCTCCCCCGACAGCAGCCCAACCTCTGCCGGTCAGTCCTCGATGGTAATCCCGGCCACGCGCAGGTAACGCTCGGTCAGGGTCTCGGCGCGGTCGTCGCGGCGTTCGATGGCTTCCAGGCGCAGCTGGCGGAACTCGTCGACCAGGCGCGGGTCGCCCCAGAGGTACCCGGTGGCGGCCTCTGCGCTGCCCGTATCGCCGGCGTTGGCGCCGGCCAGCAGCGCGCGGGCAGCCGCGATCGGGTAGGTCGGGTCGTCAGGGGCCGGCAGCGAGTAACGTGGGGCGGCCCCATCGTTGTCTTCTTTGACAAAGGCTCGTGACATCAGATCGCCGTTCCCGTTGCTGCGGAGCTACTGGCCCGGGCGGTAGCGCCGGACCGCCTGCTTCTCGACATCCGCCCGGGTGTACGCAATCGGCTTGAACTCGCCGCGTGCAAACATCGGAGCCTGATCGCCGTAGTAGGGAGACGACGGGTCGTTGCTCTGGCCGTACGCCAGCACCGAGTAGGCCCGCGGCGTGTTCCCGAACTCGACCGCGATGATCCAGCCGTCGCCGCCGGATACCCGGCGCTTGCCGTCAGGGTCGTCCTGGAAGGCCAGCGTCCGGAAACAGCCCATTGCGCCAAGACAACCGCCGACCGGGACGTCGTGACCGGCAATCCGGACCCGGTGGACCTCCCCCCACGGCACGTCGATTCGGCCCCAGCGCGCCGTGACGGAGTCGATGGCCAGCACCAGCGCCTCGACCGCGCCGGTCGGGTTGGCCAGGCCGCGCGGTGTCGTCGTCGGTTCGGTAATGGCCCACGGGGTGGCAAACGGCTGGCGATTGGCCCGCGAGTAGAGCCGCCACCACATCTCGAACAAGACGCCGCCTCGGGTTTCGGGTCCGGTGGTGTTGTCCCACTGCTCCAGTAGCGTCGTGGCTTCACGCACCTTGCCGTTCGAAGCCGACGCCGCGGCGCGCAGCAGATCGGGCTTGATCCGCTCGGCGAGCAGCATCCGGTAGCTGTTCTTGAGGTCGAGAACCCCTTCCAGCGTCAGCTTTCGGCCGGGTTTCCCGATCAGGTCGGCACCGAGCTGGCTCCGCAGGCTCAGGCTGGGCGCCTCGATGTTGGGCGGATAGTGGGCCGGATCGAGCGGCGCCAGCAGATTGGTGAAATGCGGCGACGAGTTCTCCTGATGCACGTATCCACCCGGCGGATTCTTGACCCGGGGCAGCGAATCGTACGGCACGATGCGGGACCAGATCTCTTTCGTCGATTGAACCCGAACCACCGTCGAGTCGCCGCCGGATGGATGGGGCAGGGCCGGGAGTGAGCCGTTCCAGACGTAGAGAATGTTGCCCGCTCGGTCCGCATACGTAAAGTTTGAGTTGGCGCGAGCCCGCATTGCGAGTGCCGCCTCCCATTCCGCCACGGTCCGGGCGTGCATCATCCGAAGGAACTGCTCACCGCCACGATGTTCGCCGGCGCCAGACGACTTGAGAATGAAGGCCTGACCGTCCGCCCGCTCCACCACCGGCCCGAACGGCGAGAGCCAGGTCTGTCGGGTTTCGGAGGAATAACTCGGCCCGTTACGGTACTCGACGGTGACCGCGACCGGCTCGAGTGGCATGGGGCGGCCGTCGATCAGAATGTGATCGACCAGATCCGGCGCGAGCGGGACGGCGTAGACTTCATCGGTGTCGACGTTGTTGTTGGTGGTCGACCAGCCCAGGTTGCGGTTGAAGCCGCCGACCACGCCGAACGGGCTGCCGATCCGAAAGTCGCCGTAGAAGTCGAATCGACCTGGCACCACGACGTGGGCCTCGTAGTAGCCCGCCGTCCAGGCCAGGTGCGGATTGCGCATCAGAATAGCCCGCCCGGATGCGGTCCGGCTTGGCGCCACGGCCCAGGCGTTTGAGCCGTCCGTCGGGCCCTCCCAGTCGCCCGGGGGGGCATCTGGCGCGGCACTCACGGCCGGTCTGCCAAGGGCTCGCTGCGCCAGGCGCCGGGCGGGGGCCAGGTTGACCGGGCTCATCTCCCGCGCCAGAACGTCCCAGCCGACGAAGTTCGGAGCAATGTCCGGATGAAACCGGCCCTGGTTTGCGCGGATGAAGTCGTTGATGGCGGCGGCAAAGCCGTCATATACGTCGCGGGTGTCGACTTCGAGGCTGGCCCAGCGCCGCTGTGCCTCCGCATAGACGGTTCGACGCGAGAAGTCCCCCTCCATGCTGTCGCGCCCGAAGACTCGGCCCATCTGACCCCGGCCGCTTACCAGACCGTGAATGACCCGGGCGCCGTAGTCTTCGGCCTGGACCCAGCCGAGTCCGTAGCCGGCGGCCCAGAGATTGTCGGCGTAGATGTGAGGGACGCCGTACCCGGTGCGAATAATCTCCGGCTTGGGCGCCGACGTCTGCGCGGCGATCGTGGCGGCATCTACTCCGCACCAGGCGGCAAGTGCGAGAGCAACGAACTTCAGACGGCGCATGCCGGCCTCCCCTGAGGGTGTGCGATCGGATCAGGCCGTCCCGTCACCCTTGGTATGGCGAGGACAGGCAGGACGAATCCCTTACGGTGATTGAAAATACGCCACAAGTGTGGCCGGGTTATGTCGAGTCCGAATCAATGCTAGCATTGGATCCGGTCGGCATCCATGCCGCGCGGCCTCCCCGAATCTCCGAGACGACCCGTTACGGACGAAAGGTGGACCTTCGATGACGAAACACCATCACTCCTTCGGCGGCGAGAGCCTGATCACCGGCCTCCTGGGCGCCGGTGCGGTTGCGCTCTGGTTTCTGGTGGTCGATACCCTGGCGGGTCGGCCTTTCGTGACGCCGAGCATTCTGGGTCAGGTCATTCTGTTCGGGCAGACCACGCCGGTGATCGAGACGGTCCAGTGGTCGGCCGTGGCTGCATATTCCGCGCTCCACGTTGCCGCCTTTCTGGTCATTGGTGCGGTTGCCACGCAACTCGTCTTCCTGGCGGACCGGCACGGCATCTTCCGGTTCGTGCTGCTGATGGGGTTCATTGCCTTCGAAGTCTTTTTCTACGGACTCCTCAACATGTTCTTCCGGGGCACCGAGGGGCTCTTCCCGATGTGGTCCGTGCTGGCGGCGAACACCCTCGCGGCGGCAGTGATGGCGTGGTATCTGGTGCGGAAGCACCCCGCGCTCAGCCGGGGCATGGCACGGGAGCCGCTTGGCGCGGCTCCCGATCCGACCTATCGCCCGCCGGCTGCGGACGACGGCGATCCTTCGGGTGTGGCGCCCGGCCGGACGCGCTGACGACCGGGTGCCTGGCGAGCGACGGGCCGATTCTCAGGGACGAATCGGCTTGTCGTCCTGCTTGAGCGCATCTGGAATGACCCACTGACCGGTGCCGTAGCGACGCTGCCGCGGCCAGACCTCGTCGAGGGTGTCGTCGTCGTACACCACGCCGCCCTTCACGACGTACTGGATGTCCGTGGTATTGCGGATGTTGGCAAGCGGGTCCGAGTTGAGAATCATGAAATCGGCCAGCTTGCCGACCTCGATCGAACCGAGATCCTGCTCCTTGCCGATGAACCGAGCCGCGTGCAGGCTCGCGATCTCGAGCGCGCCCATCGGACCCAGCGCCGAGGCGGCCATCCAGACCTCCCAGTGCGAACCGAGGCCGTTGTGCTGTCCGTGGGCGCCGATGGCACCGAAGCCACCCGCCTCGATGATGTCGGCCAGTCCCTGCGCAATCCACGGGAAGCTGAAGTCCGTCTCCGGCACCAGGACGCGGCGGCGGGTTTGAGGAATGAACTGCAGCCACGACATGAAGCGGCGCGTCTTGGAATCCTTCCAGGTGTCGGATTCCTGGAACCAGTAATCCTCGTTCCACGGCCCGGCTCCGCCCACCATGAAGGTCGGGGAATAGGTGCCCTGCGCCCGTCCCATGAACTCAGTAAAATCCCGGTAGAGCGGCAGATAGCTCAACGGATGCTCGAACCCGGTATGTCCGTCCATCAGCAGCGCGACGTTGAACTCGAGATCCGCATTCTCCGCCGTCAGTTGGATGCCCAGTTTTCGCGCAGCCTCGGCCACCCACTGCCGCTGGTCCCGGCGAGGCTGGAGATATTGCTTGAGTGACACGGCGCCCCAGTCCTTCAGCTTGGCAATACCAGCTTCGGCTGCTGCGTACGACGTGAAGTTCTCCTGGCGTGAGCCGTCCCCGGCGTAGAGCGGGTCGCCCGTCGAATACACCCGCGGTCCGACGATCACGCCGGCGTCCACCATCTCGCCTGTCGGGAAGATGTTCTGCGACCACATCGACGGGTCCATCGTCGTGGTGATCCCGTATGCCAGATAGATCGCCCCTTCGCTGTTGCGCTGCGGGATGATGCCCCGGTGCTCGCGGTAGTTGTGCGAGTGCACGTCGATGAAGCCCGGTACGATGGTCTTGCCCGCTGCATCGAAGACCCGGGCGCCGGCCGGAACGGCGCAGCTGCCGACACAGGCAATCCGGCTGCCGGTCACGACCAGGGTGCCTTCCACCACCTGGCGCCTGTTGAGCGTGACGATGCGGGCGTTCGTGAAGGCCACGCTCCCGTTCGGGATGTCACGCGGAACCCGGAGGCGAACGGTGACCGTGTCGGTGCGCTTGGTCGCAACGGAGTAGCGGAAGTAGCGGTTGCCGCTGCCCAGTTCGACCGTCTCGTTGTCGCGCCAGCGGGGAAAGAGCCCACCAGCCGTGGTGATCCGCGTCGTGGGGAGCTTGCCGCGCAGCTTGGTGACCTGCACCGGCGTCGAACCGTGGCCGGGGTAGGGGAAGGGGGCCACCCAGACGTTGTCCGATTCCTGGAACGCCACCCACTTGCCGTCGGGCGAGGTGACCACTTCATCCGCGAACGGGAAGGTCAGATGGGCCCGGCGATCCGACCCATCGGGTCGAATCGAGTAGAAGGTGGTTTCGAGGCCACTGGTGCCGATGGTCAGATGCGGATAGAAGATCCGCCCATCGGGACCCCAGCTGGCGCGCACGATCTGATTCCGGATACTGTTGAAGAGAGAGCCCGATGTGCCGTCGGGAGAGACGGTCACCCGAACGACCGGCGTCGTGCTGCCACCAGTGGCCGGGAGACGCACCAGATCCCAATATGGGTTCCAGACGATGCCCCGACCGTGCCGGCTCCCGCCTGAGCCACGCGACACCACCAGCTCGCCGCCATCGGGCCGCCAAACCGGATGAGTGAACTCACCCGCTTCCCGGGTCAGCTGTTCCGGTGCGCCACCAGTCGCGCGAACCCGATAGACGTGCCCCGCCACCGAGTCTGCCCAGCTGGTGAAGGCAATCCACTGTCCATCCGGCGACCAGGAGGGCGCGTACTCGAACGGCTCGAACGATGCCGGCGTCAGCCGACGCGGGGTGCCGTTCGGCAGATCCTGGATCCAGATTCTGCCCACCGACTGGAATACGAGCCGCTTGCCGTCCGGTGACGCGGTCTGCCAGCGAATGAAGCGGCTCTCGAACGGCTCATCCGTGATCCGGTCCTGGTGATTCACCAGCTCCGAAATCGTCCGCTTGACCTCGGCGCTGAAGGGAATCGGCGTGACCCGGCCGGACGCCACCTCGACCCGATGCAGTCGGCCGCCCTGGGTGACCACGATCGTCTTACCGTCGGCGCTCCAGGAGTAGCCGGGGAAGGGGCGGAGTACCTTGCCTGCTTCGACCATGTCCTGCTCGACCGGGTCCATCAGCAGCCGCTCGGCGCCGGTATGCAAATCGCGGAGCCAGAGGGCCGACCGGGGGCCGAAGGTGTGACCCCGCCAGGAGATCGTTCCGTCCGGGATCCGCCGCACAAAGGCGAGCCAGCGTCCGTCGGGTGACACCTCGGGCGCCGCCATACCGCCGCTCGAGGTCTGTACCTGCTGGCTCTGCTCACCGAACGAGATGGCCGCGATTTCCGAGGTCTGCAGGTCGAGCCGCCGAACTTGTGCGGAGCCACCGAGGAACTCGGTTCGCCCGCCGTACCCCGGCTGCCCGGCAGCGGCACGCACCTGGAAGTAGAGGTAGCGACCGTCGCGCGAGAGGCTGGGCCAGGCGGCGCCCGCCTGGCGGTTGCCGGGAACCAGTTCGATGCCGCTGCCGCCGTCCTTGTGATACATCCAGAGGCCGCTGCCGCCCTGGCCGCCGCCAGGTCCGCCCTGAACCGACTGGCGCTGCACCACGATATAGTTCCCGTCCGGGGTCCACGCCGGGGTGACTGCGCGGACGTACTGCTCGCTGAACACGGCGCGCGGGTTCGAGCCGTCGGCATCCATGACCCAGAGGTTCATCTGACCCTTGCGGTCCGAGATGAACGCGATCGACCTGCCGTCCGGCGAGATCCTGGGGTGGGTGTTGATGGCAATACCGCTCGACTGGGTCAGCGAGGTCGCGGTGCCGCCTGCGGCGTCGATCCGGTAGATGTGGCCGAGGAGGTCGAACGCCAGCCAGCGCCCATCGGGGCTCTGGTCGACTGACATCCAGGTGCCTTCCGTGGTCGTGAAGCTGATGTCGCGAGTCGTGCCGCGGGGCTTGGTGACGTCCCACTCTGACGGTGCCGGGGCATCCTGCCCGACGGCGGGTGAGATGCTGCCAAGCAGGAGGGTCAAGCCGAGAAATGATCCAAGACGCATGCAGGACTCCGAGGGGTGAAACGCGCGGGGGCCATTGGCGCGCCCCTGCGCGTCGTCAATCGTTGACGGGTATCCATCCGGACGGGGCGGGGTCCGGGGTGGTTTCTACTTCCAGGTATTGACCAGCAGTTCGGCAATCCGCCCCTGGGTGGCCTCGAGCTCGAAGAAATCGCCGGTGTTCTGATTGGTGAAGATCGAAATTACCAGCGGACCGCCCGGATAGGTAATGATGCCGACGTCGTTGCCCGCGAATGGCGGCCAGTCACCGGTTTTGTGGCCGACCGCAACCCCCGGCTTCCACATCAGCCGCTGTGGCAGTCGCGAGGCATAGAACTGACCGAACAGCATCGACATCATCATCCGGCTGTGCTCGGCCGAAGCGTACTTCCCGTCGCGGATGCCTTCCAGCATAGCAGACATTTCGCGCGCGGTGGTTCTGCCGAGCCAGCGGGTCGAGTCGCCTTCGATGGCGAAGGACCGTGCTGCCGACTGCGGGTCATTCGGAAAGCCGCGCTCGAACACCTCGCGGTCCGTCAGCGAGGCGAACTTCGGATCGGACCGGATCCAGACTTCGCGAAACAGGTCGCCGGTGGTGCGTTGGAGTCGGGTCTGGCTGAAGCCGAATGAGGCCAGCGTTGCGTTGACGCGGTCCAGGCCGACTTTGGCAATCAGGAGATCGGTGGCGGTGTTGTCGCTGGTGATGATCATCTGATCGATCAGATCGCGAATCGTCGGCGCCACGCCGACGTCGAAACGCTGGAGCAGCCCGCTGCCGCGACGCAGGTCCTCCGGACGGATCGTATGCCGGTCGGTCAGCTTGAGTCGACCGGCCTCGACGTCGCGGAACACCTGAATCATGATCGGGATTTTGATCACGCTCAGGGTATTCATCGGCACATCGGCGCGGATGGCAATGGTCCGACCCGACGGAATGTGCTTGGCATAGAGGGAGGATTTGGCCTTGAGCCCATTCATCATGGTCTCGATCTCGGCCTCGACGCCCTGGGCCAGGGCCGGGCGAGCGATCAGGGCGGTGGCGACCAGGCCACCGAGCGCGACAAACCGCATCAGAGTCTCTCCGGGAAACGGACGGCGGCGCAGGGAGATCTTCCCTGCGCCGCCATGATTGTATCCTGGATTGGATCCAGCGCCAGTCCGAGCGGGCCGAGCGACTACTCCCGCGGGGCTGCCGCCGCTGCGAGCTGTTCGAGCAACTCGCCGAGGCGGCGAAGTTCTTCGCCGTAGCGGCTCCAGTCGCCGGCTCGCTGCGCATCGAGGGCCGCCTGGTAGCGGCGGCGTGCTTCGGCTGAGAGCTGCTGGACCGCGCTCGACAGCCCGGCAGCGGCTGCAGCGGCAGGTTGTTGCTCGGTCGCCGCTGCGGTCGCTGCCGGCCGCGCCGGGCCGGATCCGGCCCCGAACAGCACGGCGAGACCCGCTTCGAGGGTCTCCTCCATGACGACCTGATTCCGGTACGCGACGACGACCCGCTTGAGCTCGGGAATCCGCCCGCCGTCTGCCTGGAGGTAGAGCGGCTGGACGTAGAGCAGAGCCTCCTCGATCGGGATGACCAGCAGGTCGCCGCGGATGACCCGGGTGCCCCGCTGATCCCAGAGGGACACCTGCCGGGCGATCTCGGTATCCTGGTTGATCCGGTTCTCGATCTGTTGCGGACCGAAGACCAGGCTCTGACGCGGCAGGCGATAGACTCGGAGCTTGCCGTAATCTTCGCCGTCGCTGCGGGCCACCATCCAAGCCGCCAGGTTGTCTTTGCCCCGAGGCGTGAACGGCACCATATAGATGAACTCTGCTGCCGGCTCATCGGGCAGCCGCATCACGATCCGCCGCATGAACGGCACCGAGCCGTCACTCTTCGCCACGATCGGGATCTGCCACTGGTCTTCGCGGTGGTAGAACTCCTCGGGCTCGGTCATGTGATAGGTCGTGTACAGTGCGGTCTGGGCCCGGTAGAGGTCGTCCGGATAGCGCAGGTGCGCGTCGAGACCGACCGGCAGCTCGTCGATCGGTCGGAAGATGCCAGGGAGAATCGCCGCCCAGGTATTGATGATGGGGTCGTTCGGGTCGCTCACGTAGGCGCCGATCGAACCGTCGTATGCGTCAATCACGACCTTGACGCTGTTGCGCATGTAGTTGATCCCGCTTTGACCATACCGGGCCGCGTACGGGTACCGATCAGAGGTGGTGTAGGCATCGAGGACCCATTTGAGGGTGCCATCGGTGCCGATCACCAGGTACGGATCGCGGTCGAAGGCGAGAAAGGGAAGGGCTTCGCGCGCTCGTTCGACGATGTTGCGGCGATAGAGGACCCGGCTCTCGTTGCTGATGTCGCCGGAGAGGAGAATCTTGGTCGAGCCGTAGTGGATCGAGAACAGCAGGCGCCGGAGCGCGCTGCCGATCGGTACGCCCCCCGTCCCGGTGTAGGAGCGGTAGATGTTGGTCTCGCCGGCGGGATGGTCGAACTCCCGCTGCAGCGTGTTGACGAAGACGTAGCGGTCCGCCATCTCGCCGTAGTAGATCTGCGGTCGAGTCACCTCGAGTGACACCGTCGACCTGGGTGGCAAGTCCTGAATGAACAGCACCGGCAGCCCTTGGGTCGTGACCTGGTTGACCGGGCTCATGGTGAGACCCATGCCGTGGGTGAAGGTCAGGTGCTCGTTGATGAAGGTCCGGGTCGGAAGCGCCGCGGGGTTGAGCTCACGCGGCGCGAGCAGGACCTGACGATACTTGCCGTCGATCCAGTAGCGATCGTCATCGACCGAGACGAAGTCGTAGTAGGTGCGAATTTCCTGAAGCTGTCCCAACGTGCGAAGCAAGGGCTCCCCGTCCCAGAGCCTGACGTTGTCGATGGTCGCGGCGTTGGCCCGAATCGTCTCGTGGGTCAGCTCGGCTTCGCCGTCCAGGTCGCGAATCTCGACGCTGTCGAGGCCCCAGGCATGGCGGGTGGCCGCGATGTGCGACACGAGTTGCGGCGACTCTTTGGTCAGCTCAGTCGGCGCGACGATGAACTTCTGCATGGCCCAAGGCGCCAGGCTTTGGCCCACGAACGAGACGACCAGGTAGCTGCCGACAGACCAGAGGCCATACCACGCCAGCTTGCCGCGCGCAGCGCCGGCAAGCACCCCGGCAGCGGCGATCAGCGCAACGACCGAGCTGATCCGAATGGCCGGCAGGGTGGCGTTGAGGTCGGTGTAGCTGGCCCCGGTCAGCGGTCCGGTGGTGGAGTAGAGCAGGTTGGACGCGTCGACGATCCAGTGGCGGGTTGCTGCGAGCAGCAGGTTGACGGCGACGAGGATGCCCAGGTGCAAGCCGGCCGACGGTTCGATCCGCAGCTGGCGCGGACGCAGGATGATGTCGCCACGAAGCCAGTAGATCGCCGTGATCAGCAGCAGCGTCAGGGTGGTCAGGCTGGTCAGCAGCCCGAGCGCGACGGACCACGCCGGCAGGGAGAAGACATAAAAACTGATGTCGCGCCCGAAGACCGGATCGGTGAGACCGAACGGGGTGCCATGGATGGCCTGCAGGATCAGGCTCCACGCTGGCGTGACGCCGAACCCGGTCAGCAGGCCAAGCGCGAGAGCCACCGGGAAACTCATCCGCCGCAGCGTTCCGGTCAGATCGACTCGCGCGCCCGCGGGCTGAAACTGGAACATGACCGGGTCGGGAACGATGCCCCGCTGGGCCATTCTGAGGTTGAGGTAGACCAGGCCGAAGGTCGCGGTGCCAACCGCAACGAACAGCGCAAGCTTGGTAACGAGCTGGCGGGTAAAGACGACTTCGAAGCCGACCTCGCGGAACCACCACCAGTCGACCAGAAAACTGCTCAACCCCGGAATCGACACTGCGAGGACGAGGACGAGAAGGACGAAGGAGAATACGAAGCGTCGGCGCACGGGTGGCCCTGGGTCGAGGTCATGACGTGGCGGGCGCCGCTGGATGGCCCACCGTCCGGATCTGAGCAGAATGGCCCGGTGGGCCGGGAAGTCAAGTCCCGACTCCGCCGCCGGGCTGGCGGCGGTCGCCCTGCGTGGAGAGATTCCCATGTTCGCCACACCACACCCATCTGCGTACGGGATCCAACCCATGACACTTCGAACGGTACGCGCCGTCCTGCTGGCGCTTCCGCTCTCGTTAGGCGCGGTCGCGCCCCTTCTGGCCCAGGTCGACTACGCTCGCGCTGAGCGGCTTCTCCCCTGGCACACCGCCCGGTTGGTCTCGGGCGACTCCGTCCGGGCCGAGTGGTATCCCGACGGCAATCGGTTCTGGTACCGCAACAAGACCGCGGCTGGAGCGGAATTCGTTCTGGTCGACCCGGTACGGAACACCCGGGGGCTGGTGTTCGAGAACGCGCGGCTGGCGGCTGCGATGAGCGTGGCGCGCGACTCCGCCTACGATCCCGACCGGCTGCCGTTTGCCCGGTTCCGCTTCACGAACGACGGCCAGAACGAGCGGGAAATCGAGTTCAACGCCAACCGGAAGCGGTTTGTCTGCGACATCGTAGCCTATCGTTGCGCCGTGTCGGATACCCTGCCCAGCGACGTGCCCTACATCCTCTCGCCGGACAAGCGCCAGGAGGCGTTCGTGTCCGGACACAACGTCTGGGTTCGCTCGCGAGGCGGCAGAGACTCGACCCAGTTGACCACCGATGGGGTCGAGCACTGGAGCTATGGGCTCACGGCGCCGCGCCCCAACCAGGTCATCCGGCCACAGCCGCGGGCGCCCATGATTCGCTGGTCGCCCGACTCGCGCAAACTGGCGGTCAGCCGTCAGGACGAGCGCCGAGTCGCGCATATGCATTACATCTCGATGACCCATCAGCGGCCGAGGCACTATAGCCAGCCGTATGCGCTCCCGGGTGACTCGCTCATTCCGGTGCCGACGCTGCACATCATCGATGTCGCCAGCAAGTCCAATCGCGAAGTCCGGCTCGATCCGCAGCCGGTGCAGATCACCCTCAGCGGCTCGGCCCGCGATTCGGTCTGGAGCGATGGCAGCGATAAGCTGTATGTCAGCGCGCTGGGTCGGGGGTCGCAGCGGGCTACCCTTCACGAGGTCGACGCCGCAACGGGCACGGTCCGCCTCCGCGCGGCCGACAGCTCCAAGACCTTCGTCGAACTGGCTCCGCCTAACGAGCAGCAGACCTGGTACGTCACGCGCGACGGACAGGACACCTTCTGGTGGTCCGAGCGCGACGGCTGGGCCCATTTCTATCGCCTGGCCCCGGACGGATCGGTCCGCAACCGGTTGACGTCGGGCGCCTGGTTTGCAAGCGCCATTCAGCACGTCGATGAAACGGCCCGGCAGATCTACTTCACTGCCCGCGGCCGTGAAGCAGGGCATTTCTGGTACTACGCCAAGCTCTATCGCGTCAACTTTGACGGGTCGGGTCTGACGCTGCTGACCCCGGAAGATGCCAATCACGACGTCCAGTTCGCACCAAGCGGGCGGTACTTCGTCGACAGCTACTCGCGGGTTGAAACCCCGACCGTGACGGTGCTGCGATCGACGGTGGACGGGCGGATCATCCGGACCCTCGAAACCGCCGATGTGTCGCGTCTCCGCGAGGTCGGATGGCGACCGGCGCAGGTCTTCACCACCAAGGCCCGCGACGGTATCACCGATCTCAACGGCTTGCTCTTCTTCCCGCCGGCATTCGACAGCACCCGGCGCTACCCGGTCATCGTCGAGATCTATCCCGGGCCCCAGATCGGCAGTGTTCGGGGCTGGAACTTCAGGTCGGGCGCGGAGGCGTTTGCCCTGGCCCAACTCGGCTTCGTGGTCATCCAGCTCGATGCGATGGGCACGCCGCTGCGTTCGAAAGCGTTCCACGACAATTACTACGGTAACTTCATCGACAACGGGATACCGGACCAGATCGAGGCGGTCAAGCAGCTGGCGGCCCGATACCCCGGCTTCGATCTTGACCGGGTTGGCATCTTCGGGCACTCGGGCGGGGGCTTTGCGTCGACGGACGCGATTCTGCGCTTTCCGGATTTCTTCAAGGTGGCCGTGTCGACGGCCGGCAATCACGACAATCGCAGCTATAACATCTACTGGGCGGAGAAGTATCAGGGGCAGCTGGTGCGGGACACCTTGCGCAGTACCGACAACTATGCATCCTCAGCAACCGGCACCTACGCGGCGAATCTGAAGGGCAAGCTGTTCCTGATGACGGGTGACATGGATGACAATGTCCATCCGGCCATGACGCTGCAGGTTGCCGACCTGCTCATCAAGGCGAACAAGATCTTTGACTTCCTGATCCTGCCCAATCGGGCGCATGGGCTCAACGAACCCTATGTGATTCGCCGTCGGTGGGACTACTTCGTGCAGCATTTGCTGGGCCTGACGCCGCCAGCGGACTATGAAATCACGCAGCCGACCGAGCCATGGGCCCGATCGGCGGCGCCATACGACCAGTAACAGGAACCGTAAAACCGAGGCCCGTCCCGCGAGTAGCGCTGCCGCTACTCGCGTCGGTCTTCGGGGGCCCGGTAGTCCGCCATGCGACGAAGCAGCTCTGCCGCACTGCTGCCGACCACCAGCTGACCCCGCTGCGACTCGATCACGAAACGATCGACCTCGGCGTCGGACCCTTCCTTGAGCAACGTACTGTAGTAGCCGCCGTGATCGAGCAGCCCCAGGGGGCGATCGACGCTGCCGCCGCCCCAACCCCACACCGCGAACGCATCACCCAGCGAGGCGAACCCCCCGGGAAGGCCGAGGAATGCGTCGGACAGGCGCCCGACTTCCTCGCGCCATGCCCCCACCGACGCGGTCACCCGATCTTCGGCCAGGTCGGCCCGACCGGCGGGCCGGCCGTCGAGCCGGATGCCCAGCAGGCGACCGCCGCTCTGCGCGGCAGTGTCGGCCACCGTCTCGATCATGCCGGTTGCTGCGCTGTCGAACACCAGCGTAACGGCGTTCTCTCCCAGCAGGCGTCCGACCTGCAACGCGGCGGAGACCTCCTCTGGACTGACCAGGTCGGCCTGACCGGCAAAGACCGCAATGCGACGCAGCATACTAGCGAGTGGCCAGAATGATCCACGACCGCATCGGGCCGCGGATGACACCGTCGATGGTCCACGGTGCGAAGGTCTGCCGAGCCGCGTCGGCAACGGCGGCGCGGTCGGCATCCGGAAGGGCATCGACGAGTGGCCCGATCGGCGTCGCTGCAAAAGCGGCCAGGGCCTGATTCAGGCCGCCGTCAAAGACAAGATCTCGAGACTCCTCACCGACTTGGATGGCCGAGAAGCCGCTGTCGGCGACGCGGGCCCGGATGTCATCGGCGGTCCACCGGGGAAAGGGCGCGCGCATCAGGTCCGCCAGCTCGGCTTGCCCCGCATTGCGCAGCGCCTGCTGATAGGCAAAGAAAAGGGTGCAGTCTTCCGGCGGACACCAGACACTCGCGGCCAGCCGTCCTCCCGGTACCAGTGTCCGATGCATCTCGGCCAGTGCGCTGACGCCGTCAGGGAAAAACTGCAGGCCCTGCTGGCAGGTGACCAAGTCGAACGCCGCGTGCGGATAGGGCAGTGGCGAGGCAGGGCACACGGTATAGGCGATCGGCGCGTACTCCGCGCGCTCGGGCTTGGACTGAGCCCGTGTAATCATCGCCGGCGACGCATCACATCCGGCGACGATTCCCTTCGGTCCGATAACCCGGGCCAGGACTCGAGCGACGGTACCGGGCCCGGTGGCGACATCGAGCGCCCGAGACCCGCGAGTCGGCCGCGCGAGCGCAACCAGCCCTTCACCCCATGGCCCGAACAGCACCGGGACCAGCCGCTCGTCGTACCGGGCCGGGATTCGTTGATCAGTAAAGTCAAAGCTGGACGATCGATACACGCGCGGCATCCCGGGCAGCATGAATGCCCTAAAGGTATGATCGAGTCATCGCGGGCGGCCAGTCCGGCCCCATAACGGCGGCCTCGGCCCCCGGAGTCGCTCCGAGGCCCGAGGCCAAAGGGATGGTGAGGTTACGCCTGGGCCTGATCGAGGAAGGCCTGGACCCGCTCCAACTCGCGATCGATATGAGTCAGGTATCGGTCGGTCTGCCCCAGTCGCTTGAGACGCGCGTCGGCCTCGACCAGCGCAGCCAGCTTGGCAAGGGGCTCTGCCCCGATCAGACCGCACATGCCCTTGAGGGTCTGCGCCAGTCGCTGGGCTGCGTCAGTGTTACCCTGCGCCACGGCATCGCGCAGCTCTGCTGCCCGGACGGGAGCCTCCGAGGCGAAGCTGCCTGCCAGGGTAACGGCCAGCATCCGTCCCGATCCTTGCTGGGCCGGCGACAACTGCTCGGCAAAGGCTGCGCCGACCGCTGGCAACTCGGCTGGCAGACCCTGCGGGCTGGCGAGATCGAGCGTTGCGCGGGCCTCGGCGAGCGCGGCGGCAATCCGGGCTGTCGGACCGGCTCGTCCTGTCCGTTCGAATCGTCCGGCTGCGTCGGCTACCAGGGCCGACAGCCGGGCGGCGCCAACCCACTCGGCGGCATGGGCCAGCCGTTCGAGGGCTTCACCAAACTGGGAACCCTCTGCGGTCGCGAGTCGCTCGACCTCAGCGGCTCCGTCGCGCAGGAAGGTGCTGACCACGTGCTGGGTAAAGAAGCCGCCGCCTGTGGACAGGCCATCCAGCAGCTGCGGACTGACCACCTCGAACGTTGCGACGTCGATCTCAGGTTCCGGGTCGAGATCGGGATCCGCTCCGACGGGCTCGGCTGCGGCCCCAACAAAGGCGCTGGCGTCGCTGCGGTCGAGGATCGACTCGATCGCCTCCACAGAGGCATCGACAACTATCTCCGTCGCTTCGATCGCTTCGCTGGCGCCGTGGTTGACAGCAAACGTGGCGTCAGTCAGGTCGTCGACCGATGCTGCCTCGACCGCTGGAGCCGGGTCGACCGTCGCTGTCGACTCAACCTTCTCCGCGACCTCGACAACCGCCGCCTGCTCACATACGGCTCCCCGTTCGGCGACTACCGACTCGTTCGCGGGTTCTACCTCGTTCGCCGCCCCAACGGCGTCTGCCGCCAGATAATCTCCCGGCGAGCTCAGCGCGACTGCTTCGATCACCGCGCTGGGAGCGTCGATCGTCTCCTCCGTATGCGATACCAGCCCCTCGAGCGCCGGGACAACCGCTTCGTCCGATTCCCAGAGGGCGTCCTGATGTCCATCGATCAGGGAGACTGGCAGCTGCGCTGCTGGCTCGTCGATAGCGTCATTCACTGCCGCCTCGACTGGCGCCTCGAGGGTAACGTCTGCCTCGAGAGAACTCCCGGCGATTGCCAGCGCTTCATCCGTTTCCGCGGTATCACTGATTTCGATCACTGCCTCGATCGACCGTTCCACGGCCAGATCCTCCGTCGCCGGGTTCGGATCGGGCAGGATGGTCGAGGACGGCGGCGCCAGGAGTGCTGCCGGCTCATCGCTCGCGGTGGACTCCGCGGCTGGCTCGACCGCCGCGGGTACGCTATCGAAGACTAGCTGAGCATCGAGTGCGCCGGCATCGGATGTTTCGGCTGGCGCTGCGGCGGCCTCTGGAGCGGCATCCGCGACGGGCGGGATTGCCGGGGGCGCCAGCATGTCGAGCGTGATGCGGAACAAACTCGGCTCGGACACGCTGGCTTCGATCGGTGGCACGGCCGGCCCGATCAGTGACTGCGGCTCGCCGGTCGCCGCTTGCAGCGCACTCTCGGTGCCTGGGGTCGGAACCGGGTCGGGTTGCCGGGCGGACTCGACAACCGGAGCGGCGGACTGGCTCACCGCAGCGCCGTTCGGGCTTTCGGGGAGCGGAAGCGCCAGCAGTGAATCGAGGGCCGCGGGCAGAGGCGCTGATGCTGCTTCTGGCGGCGCTGCTGTTGCCAGGGGCTCGAGTGTAGCGGCGGCCTGCTGCTCAGTTGCGTCAGCGACCTGAGTGTCGAACTGCTCGGCTTCGTCGCTCGGGGCGACCGACTCGATCGAATCGGGCTCGGCCAACGGCTCTGCCGGAGCGGTCAGGCTGGCCAGCATCTCGTCGATGCCTTCGACTTCGAATGACTGCGCGTTCCGAACCTCGGCCAGCGAGTGGCGGGTAATCAGCGAGTGGCCTTTGCCGGTCGGGCCCAGGCGTGAGAGGGCTTCCAGCGATTCGCGAATCTCCTCGGCGGGTACGGGCTTCCGCAAGTATGCGGCAAAGCCGGCGTTCCAGAGCTTCTGTCCATCACCGGGGCTACCGACTGCAGTGACCATGACCAGCGCCACCGGGGCGACCAGGCTGTCGGCCTTGAGGTCGCGAGCCAGCTCCATATGGATCGGTCGGACCGCGTAGTGGGAAATGATACAGGTGCGATAGGGGTCGCCGTCGGCCATCGCCTGCCGGAGCTGCGTAGCGACCGACTCGATCTCCGCCGTGAACTCGACCCGCCAGCCGGCATCCTGAAACTGCTGGGCGAATCGGGAGCGATTGGAGAAGTCGGCCTCGACGATCAGGGCCCGGCCGCCGCCGGTCACCATCGGTTCCGTGGTCGCGTTGGTCTCGTACTGGGTCGCCGTCGGCATTGGGATCGAGAACCAGAGCCGATTGCCCCGCCCCGGCTCGCTTTCCGCATGGATCACACCGTTCATCAGGCGAACGAGTTCGGCCGAGAGTCGGAGGCCGAGACCGGTCACGCCGAATGACCGATAGGGCGAGGCGTCGAGCGGAACGTACTCGTCGAAGATGCGCGCCAACCGGTCCGGGGCAATCCCAATGCCAGTATCCTCCACGGAGAATCGGATGGCGGGGATCCCGCTTCGCTCGCCGTCCGGCATGACGCGGATCACCACCTCGCCGTGTGTGGTCCCGTTGACGGCGTATCCGACCAGGTTGCCGATGATCTGGCGAGTCCGACCCGGATCGCCCACCAGATAGCGAGGCAGCTCCGGACGCCAGTCGACCCGCAGCGCCAGGCCACGTTCGTTGGCTTTCGGCGTCAGCGCGCTGGCGGTCTCTTCGATCATCGACTTGAGATCGAACGGAATCGGCTCGATTGCCAGCCGGTTGGCGGCGACGCTGGCGAGGTCCAGCACGTCATTCAGGATGACCGACAGGCTTTCGCCCGCGGCGTGTACGCTCTTGACGTACTGTGCCTGGCGCGGGGTGACCTCGTCGTCGAGCAGCAGCGCCGACATCCCGATGATGGCATTGAGCGGCGCTCGCAGTTCGTGTCGCATCGCCAGCAGGTATTCGCTCATCTCGGGAAGTGACACCGTGTCGTTCCGATGAACGTCCGATGGTTGCGTCTCGGGCTCGTAGATGCTCATTGACTCACTCCGTTAGGCTCCGGCTTGAGCGCCGGCCAATCCGTCCAGTAGCACTTCGACTCGTTCCCATTCCGTGCGAACCTCTCGGGCCGCGGCGCGAGCGGCCGCGCCGGTGGAGTCCGCCAGGGCAACGCAGCGCGCCGCAAGCGGGCTTGCTCCAATCAGACCGCACATACCCTTGAGGTCGTTCGCGCGCGCTCTCAGCGCGGCCCAGTCGCCGTCGCCGGCGGCTTGTTCGATGGCTTCGACCCGACTCGGTGCCTCGGTCCGGAACAGCGTGATCAGCTGGCTGCCCAGTCCTGAGCCGCTCGTGAGTGACGCCGTGATCTGTTCCAGGGTCGCCGGGTCGATGGCGGGTTCAGCGTTGGCGGCACGCGGGTCGGTCGTTGGCTCGTCGTCGAAGCTGATCGTGACGGTCGCATCGGCCACCAGCTCGACCGGGGTGCTTGCTGCGCCGGATTCGGCGGCACTGACCGGTTCGGGAAGGTCGAGACCGAAGGTGGCGTTGGCCGGCGCGGCGGTATGCCAATCCGGCTCGGCATGGGCGCCGACGAACGGGTTGGCTGCCGGGATCAATGGCAGGGCGAGCAGCCGTCGCGAATCCGGGCCGTCGTACTCGAAGGCCGCCGTACCGCCCATTGCCCGGGCAATGTGATGAGCCGCGCGCCACTCGAGGAACGGCTCCGGGAAGCCAGGCTCCCCGGTGCCGAGGGTGCTCCGTATCGCATTGGCGCGGGCCTCGGTGAATGGGGTTCCGCGGCATTCGATCGTGAACAGGATCCGGTCCGGGGTGCGGCGGTCCTCGAATTCGACTCGAAGCGAAAGACGTCCGCCGCTGGCGTCCGTGGCGAGGCAATCGAGGGCGGTCCGCAGCAGGCTGCGGTCGCCTTCGACCCAGTCCGAAACGCCGGGTGCAATTGCCAGCTCCGCATTGAGACTCTGCGCGGCTTCCTGCAGGAAGGTGTAGAAGTCGAACGGTGCGGGCGTGGCCATCAGGCTTCCGTTGAGACCGGCACCAACCAGCTCCAGTCGATGGCGGATGGCCAGCGTCGCGGTTCCGGAGGGCAGCTGGGCAGCGACGCCCTGCAAGAGGTGACCGAGGCTCTCTTTGCGCTGTTCGTCTCGTGCCTCCGCGTCGGCAACAGCCAGCTCCGCAGCTCGCTGTCCCGTCAGATCGACCAGACGGCCGGTGACCGCGTTGGCGCTGACGACCGCTTCGATTCGCACGGGGAACCAGTCCTGGGACCCGCGGCGGGCCCGGGCATCGCTGGCCCAGGTGGCGGGTGTCGGGCGGTCCGCCGCCAGCCAGGCCAGAATCGGACCCGCATCGTCCGGGTGGAGCCGGTTGGTCAGCGCCACCAGCGGCGACACAATGTCACCGTCCTGATAGCCGAGCAGCTCATGGAAGCGGGCGGTGGTGGTCCATTCGCCGGAGATCAGGTCGCGCTCCCAGAGACCATCGCGGCCGGCCCGGGTCAATCGGTCGAACCGCTCCAGCCCGGCGCGATGGTGTGAGATGACCCGGTTGACGGCGCCGGTGACGAGCCGCCACTCCGCTGCGTTGGACGGGGCGGTAATCAGTGAGCCTGGCGCGCCACCTGAGCTGCCGCCGAGGCTGCGGGCCAGTGTTGCGGCCGGCGCGACGAGCCAGCGCATCATGGCGGCCCAGGCGGCCGCCACGGCCAGAAGGATCAGGGCCAGGCCGAGCCCGGCGGCAAGGGCCACCTTACGCTCGGCTGCGAGATAATCGGCGCGGCTGGTCGTCACCGTGGCCAGTGATGTCTGCTGCGCAAAAATGTCGGTCAGGGCAAACTGGACTCGGGCACTGTCGCGCCCGTCGGTATCGACCCGAGGCTGAAACGCAGGCCGGGTGGGCGTCAGCGGCTGTACCGTCGGGGTACCGATCCGATCGGCGCCACCAGTCAGCGCGGCAGGATCGAACGGTCGGACGACCACGAGATAGCCCCGAATCGGTCGGCTGGCATCGGTGTAGGCCGTCGGGAGAATCGGTGCGCCGCCGATCCAGTAGAGTCGGTCGCCCTGGCGGATCAGGCCGATCTCCGGTGACCGGTTGTCCAGCATTCGGAAGAAGACGTTGCTACCGGCGACCTGAGCCAGGTCGGCGCTGCCCGACCGACCGGCGGCAAAGATGCGTTTTCCGTTCGGGTCGTAGATCCCGAGATACGGATCGCCGTGCTGGCTCAGGAAACGATCGGCAAACGTGGGTCGGATGAACGAGTCGGAAGGCGCCGGGCCCTTCTCCGCCAGAGTATAGAGGGCGTCAGAGAAGGCCGCCTCCATCAGGCGGGTACGATCCCGGCTCTCCAGCTGATCAAGGCGGCCGCGGGCGTCCGCCGCGAGGCCGATGTACCGGGTCCGCTCGAGAGACCGGATGGCGCCTGCGGCCCGAACCACCACCACGGCACCGGCCGCCATCAGGATCAGTGCGCCAAGGGCTGCTCCGAGCGTGACGCGGGCCCGCAGGCTGGTCAGTTTCGGGCGCCCCGTTCGCGCAGCGGATTGCCGCGGTGCCGCGCTGGGCCGCGAATCGCGCGTCGAGTTGGAGTTGTCTTGGGCCATGGCACAATCATCCCTGACGGACGTACGGCGACTAGCCCTGCCCTCCCGTGCATAAGTCGGGCTTGTTTTCCGATCGCGCCGGCGCCCCGACGAGCGACGTCGGTATTATGTCAAATAGAGTGTGCGATATTGACACAGTATGATGGGGTGCTACTCCCAGCGACATTGAGTCTGGCACTCGCTGGCTATGATGTTATTATGAAATAATTTACCACTTATGTCCCGGCTTGAGTTCGATCGCAAGATGTGCTGATGTCTGTACCGATAGCGCACGGTGAAGATCTGACATAATCGATCGGCGTCGGCGACAGGTTGCGCCTCTCCAATTGGTAGCTTGCTCGACGGTATTGGATTTTGCGGCCCCTTTTCAGGTCCGGCCGGGTCCCTACGGCGTAGTGTCAGCCCTGATCGGAAGGCGAACTTCGGTGCTTTCCCAGCGCAGGATCAGGGTTCCCGAGTTCGAGTCGTCGTTCATGCCCTCGAAGGCAAAGGTGAGGCGATCCGACGGCGGGTCCAGGGTTCCCGCCGGGACGATGGTTCGGCCGACTTCCTGGCGGGCGATCGACTCGGTGTAGTCCTGCTCCCGGCCCCACTGTTTGGTGGCCCGGTTGACGACGATTTCCCAGGTTTCCGGCCCGGGGACAGTGTAGAGCGAGACGTTGCCCTCGACCACCGGCATCCCGGCAATGGCGATCGGCCCGCTGCTGCGAATCGTGGTTGGTTCGTTGGCGCCGGTGCGCCAGAGATGTCCGTAAGGAACGTCCGGACTGCCCAGCCGTCGCTTGCCGCGGCTGGCGGGGGCGCCGTAACAGACTTTGACGCGAGTGGAGCCCAGCTCAAACGTGACGGAACGGAGCGGGCTCGCACGGAGCAGGTACGCGTCGGCGACCCGCCAGTTGTGGCGACAGGGAAGTCGGGTGCCCAGCGGACCGGACCAGTCGCCGCCGAGCACCGCAAAGCCGACCGCCAGGGCACCGACACCGAACGTCAGCCCGCCGACGCCGAGCCGGCGATAGAGCAAGCCGATCAGGGCGGTGACGGTAAGGATGGTAACGCCCAGCCACGCAATGCCCACCCGACGGAGGTGCTCAAGCTCGACCAACTGCGTCAGCAGGGGGCCCGCCAGGGTGGCCGCGATGCCTGCCAGAAGCAGGGGTCGGCCGAATGACGGCCGCGTCGTGCGCGGGGAGGGCGGCTCCGTCAGGGCGACCGAGCCGACGCGGTTGATGACGCCGGGTCGATGCCGAGCTCCACGGCGCCGGTGGCCAGTCGCACGACGCCGTCGCGGGGCACCTGGATGTAGAGGTCGCGCCCGGTCTTGGTCAGCGCCGGATACTGCCGACCAACCGATGCCATCATCTGTCCCAGAATAAACTCGGGCAGCGCCATCCCATTGACCGCAATGCTCCGGAGCCAGAAGCGGAGGATTTCGGGGCCGGTGCGCTGCATCAGCACGGTTGCCGCGATCATCGTGCTCGAGTCCACCATCGCTGCGATCGGGCCGAGCAGCGCCCGGGTCTCCAGCGGCAGGTCCTGCAGCCGGCCACGGATGTTGATATGGGTGGTGTCGACCCGTACGATGATGCCGAGACCATCGGGCATCGGTCCAGCGTCGAGACGGGCCAGCAGATAGGAGGCCCAATCGCCACCGTCGATCTGACCGGTTGGCAGGGTTCGGTCGACAAAGACCGAGTCGACCATGGCGGCGCCTCGGATAACCCCCGCCTTGGACAGCGTGCCCGGGTCGGGATTACGCTGGGCGGCCAGTGATGTAATCGGCCCAAGCAGTGCAGTGGCGATCAGGGCGACGAGCAGTTTCATCATGTTGGTTTGGATTCGGGAACGGAAGACAGATACCAGGCCAGCAGCACGCCCCCGACGCAGATCCCGATGTCAGCAACGTTGAAGGTCCAGAACCGAACGTCTCCGATTCCGATATCGATGAAGTCCACCACACCTCGGGGCGAGCGCAATCGATCGTAGAGATTGCCCAGCGCACCCCCGATCAGCAGACCGACCGAAAGGCCGACGATGGTGCTTCTCGCATCCGCTCGGCGATAGATCTGGGTCAGCACAATCACGATGATGGCCGCAGTCAGGCTGAAGAAGATCCGGGAGTGCTCTCCAACAGAGATGCCCAACGCGGCCCCAGGGTTGTAACCCAAGGTAAAGCGGAAGAAATCGCCGATGACGGATTCCGGGACCGACCACGCCAGGTGGGTTTCGGCCAGGCCCTTGGTCGTACAATCGGCCAGGAACAGCAGCAGGAAAACCGGCCAGAAAATCCTGGCCTTCCGCGCAATAGTCATGTCCCCAATTTGGCGCGGGGCAGAGAGGAGGGGAAGCCGCTGCCCGCTGCTGCCGGCTCGGACCGGTCGGACCCCCTGCTAGATGACCGGTTGAAAGGTCGGCGCCCGCCGAGCCTTGGTGGCCTGCTCGAACGCATAGGCCAGACCGATCAAACGAGCTTCGCTCCAGGCAGGGCCCATGAATGAGAGGCCGATTGGGAGGCCCTGGATCATTCCCATCGGGACTGTAATGGCCGGGTATCCGGCCACCGCGGCCCAGGTCGAGCTGCCGCCCCCGAAGCGGTCGCCGCTAACGTGATCGATCGGCCAGGACGGGCCGGTGGTGATGGCCACCAGCGCCTCCACCTGGTGCCGAGCAAGCAGTGCGTCGATGCCCTCGTCGCGGCTGAGGCGGCGGGAGGTGGCCAGCGCATCGAGATACTCCTGGCTGGACAGGTCGCCCAGGGCGGCCGCCCGCTCGAGGCTCTCCTGGCCGAAGGTGGACCCCTCCCGGGCCGCGTTGGCCTTGTTGAACGCGATGATGTCCGCCAGGGTCCGGTGCGGGACCCGCCCGCCCAACGTGGCGAGATAGGCCTCGACTCCCGCCTTGAACTCGTAGTGCAGCACGGTGCCCTCCGCGGCGCCGAGCGCGGCAGGGGCTTCGAAATCGGTCGGGTCGACCAGGTCGGCGCCGGCTCTCTTGAGCGCAGCTACCGCCTCCTCGAACACGGCGTTGCCCTTGGCCGCGACGTTGATATGACGGCGGACCACTCCGATCCGGGCGCCGCGGAGGGCGTTGGCGTCGAGCGCCTGACGGTAGTCGCTCAACGCCCTGCCACGGCTGGCCTCGGTGGCCGAGTCGCGTGGGTCCACGCCGGTCAGCGCGCCAAGCAGCACGGCGGCGTCGGCCACGGTGCGGCACATCGGCCCGGCGGTGTCCTGCGAGTGGGAAATCGGAATGATGCCAGACCGACTCCAGAGCCCGACCGTCGGCTTGATACCGACGAGGCCGTTGACCGAAGACGGGCAGAGAATCGACCCGTCTGTTTCGGTTCCGATCGTAACTGCCGCCAGGTTGGCAGCCCCGGCCGACCCCGATCCCGAACTCGATCCGCACGGCGACCGATTAAGCGCATAGGGGTTCCGGGTCTGGCCCCCTCGGCCGCTCCAGCCGCTGGAGGAGGGGCGCGATCGGAAGTTGGCCCATTCGCTCAGATTGGTTTTGCCGAGGAGCACCGCGCCTGCTGCGCGCAGCCGCTCGACAATGAAGGCATCGCGCGGGGCGATGGATCCGGCCAGGGCCAATGCGCCCGCGGTCGTCTGCATTCTGTCGGCGGTATCGATGTTGTCTTTGATCAAGACCGGAATTCCGTGCAGCGGACCGCGGACCTTACCGGCTCGCCGTTCGGCATCGAGTCCGTTGGCAATCGCCAGGGCGTCCGGGTTGAGTTCGACCACCGCGTTGATGGCCGGGCCCCGCTTGTCGATGGCGTCGATGCGCCCCCGGTACAGCTCGACCAGACGGCGCGCGGTCCAGCGGCCCGCCGTCATGCCCTCCTGGAGCGCCGCGACGGTCAGTTCATTCAGCTCGAAGTTGTCGAAGGCAGCGCGGTCGGCTGCCCGGACAGTTCCGGCGCCAGGGGCGATCGAGGCCGAGAGTCCGGTGGCAACGGTTGCTCCGATGAACTGGCGGCGTTTCATCTGGTCCTCCGCGAAGATTGGCGAGTGGGACCGCGGCGTTTGAAATGCGCGAGTCCCTTCATGGCTTCACGCCGTGAGAGCGGCGAGAGTTCGGGGCCGTGGCGGGCAAGGTAGTCAGCCACCTCGTCCGGCCGGGCTTTGGCATGCTCGCGCAAGGCCCAGCCGATGGCCTTGCGCAGGAAGAACTGGGACGAGCCGAGCGATGGGGCGATGGCATCCCAGAGCAGCTGGCTGTCGGTCGCGTCCCTGAACGAAACCTGCGCGATGATCGCGACCCGGCGAAGCCAGATGTTGTCGTTCCGGGCCCAGGCCCGCAAGGTGGGCTTGAGCCGGTCAGGATAGGTCGCGAGCAGCACAGCCACTCGGGCGGCCAGCCCGTCGACGAGATCCCACCAGGCTCCCTCCTGAATCATCCGCCGATAGAGCGGGAGCACGGCGAGTGAAATGAACCGTTGATAGGGTGGGTGCGCGGCGAGCTCGATTGCCGCGTACCGCTCTTCCCGATGGGTCGCCTGGTCCCAGAGGTCTCCGATGGCCTGGCGCCAGTCGGCGGCCATACCGATCGGGTGGGAGTCGAAGATGTCCCGCACCAGGCGGCGCATCTCGGGGACCGCCACACCATGGAACGGCATGGTCGACTTCATGTACGCCTGGGCGCCCTTGGCCCGGGTCGGGTTGCCCGCTCGTGCAAGGGCGGCCCGGATGGGTACGGTCAGCGATACGTCCGTACCGGGCTTCATGGCCGAGCGCTGTCGCGAGCCGCTGGCAACGGAGACGATGGCATGAGGTCGGCTGTGGTGGCTGAAGGCTAAACCGGAAAGGTAGCGCCGAGTTGCACGCGGGCGCGAGCGCCCCTCGGGGTACGCCTCGATGATCACTCGGACGCGGGCGGCGCTCCCGCCGGCTGCTCGCGATGTGGGGTTGCCGGCCCCGGCAATCGTCCTGACTTTGAGACGTGCTGATCGCATTTGAGTCGCTGCAACCAGGGTCAGTGCACCCGGGGGCAGTTCGACACCGACGCCGTTCGGCGGCAGTGTCGAGTCGCCGGTTTCGGGTTCTCGTCGGGTCGACCGCACGTTGGAATCCGGGACGCCCCCGTGTGGCCACCAGGACTCCAACACCGTTACCGCTGTTCGCCGAGACCATCACAAAGGGGGAACCATGTCAGTGGCCAAGGTCGTGGAGATAATGGCGACGTCCAAGAAGAGCTTCGAGGATGCCATCAACTCCGGCATTGCCCGCGCCAGCAAGACGCTGGATGACGTTCAGGGAGCGTGGGTCAAGTCGATGAAGGTCGAAGTCGAGAAGGGTAAAATCGTACAGTATCGCGTGATCATGAAGGTCACGTTCGTCCTGAACGCCTAGGGAGGAATCGATGGCGAACGAAAAGCCGGACTTTTCCGATGTGACGAGTCGAGTCGACTCGACGGCACCGATCCAGGAAACGCCCAAGCCCGCGCCGCGGACCTACACCGTGGTTGCCGGTGACAGTCTATCCAGGATCGCCAAGAAGTACTACGGCAACCCCAACCGGTGGAAGGTGATCTTCGATGCCAACCAGTCGGTGGTTGGCCCCGATCCGAACCTGATCAAGCCCGGGCAAGTGCTGACGATCCCGGAGCTGGAAGGAGCGTCGTGATGATGACATTCGCCCGTGTAGTACTGATTGCGGGACTGACCCTGACCTCGCTGGCCGCCTGCAACCGGGCCTCGCCGCCGCCTCCACCTGCCGAGGTTCCGCCGCCACCTCCGCCGCTGGCGTTTGCGGGGCTCGAGCTTGGCAAGGGTGTCGACCCGTCGATGCGCGTGGTGACCCCGACGGATGTCTTCGGCCTTCGCGATACGATCTATGCGTCGGTAGCTACGACCGGTGCAGATACGTCTGCTGCGTTGGGCGCGATCTGGACCTTTGGTGACGGACAGCTGGTCGACTCGACGACCGTCCGAATCCAACCATCGGGCCCGGCCAACACTCAGTTCAGCATCATGCGGGCGTCCGCGTGGCCGGTCGGCAAATACAAGGTGTCGATCAGCCTGAATGGCATCACTGTCAGCGAGAAGGAGTTCGAGGTGAGGCGCTGACGCTGGCCCTTCGGTTTGCAGCCGCTCCCGTCCCCGTGGTTGCCGGGGCGGGAGCGCTCGCATACTCCGTCAGCGAGGCGCTGGGGGCGTGACAGTCTCGCGAACGAACTGGATGTAGTCGGTAGAGATCGGGACGCCCCCGGCTTGTCGCACGGTCGTGGCGATCTGACCGCGGTGGTAGGCGCCATGCAGACAGAGGTGGGTCACGATGTCGATCGCCGGCGTCGTGAAGCGGGTGCCGGTGCTGTTGGCGTAGCTCACGCCGCGGTGCAGGTCGTCGAGACTCATCGAAGCAACCAGAGAGCGAAGGGCCTCGACCGTGGCGCGTCCGAGCCGGGTGGCCTGTTCGAGGCTCAGCGTGGGCCAGACCGGATGAGCTGGTGTTGTTCCCGTCAGCCGCGCATGCCAGATATGCTCCGCCGCAACCAGGTGGGCCATCAGCGTCAGCGTGGCGGGGGGCACCGAGTCGGCCGCGGCCAGCGCCCGGGCGACCCGCTCATCCGCCCAGGCAAGATGGTCGAGCATCCGACCGAGCAACGCCAGCTCGTCGCTCACGCCGACGGCTGGAAGGGGGTCAGCTCAGGTGGCCGCGGTGCGGGAAGACCCGCGCCGTAGCGGCAGGCGTCGACGTATGCCGCTGGTACCTGAGCACAGATGGGCTCGCGATCGGCGGGGTCTCGGCGCAGGACGCTGGTTTGCTCCCCGATGGCGTTGTAGCAGGCAACTGCGTAGCGTCGATCGGTCAACCTGGCGCAGAATGGGAAGCCGTCGGCCGGGATGGAGGAGACGTCGATGAAGTTCTTGACGGCCCCGACGTAGCACCACGTTTGCAGCGCATCATTCCCCTTGGCGCAGTTCTCGATCGACTTGTCCAGGTCGAGTACCGTGTAACCGGCGACATAGGTGCCGATGCCCTGATAGCACGAGGGCTGCATCGCCACAGGCGCCCCGTCGCAGGCGGCGGCAATCTTGCCCCAGTCGGCTCCCGTCGTCTCGATGATGATGCCGGCCTGCATGCCGAAACACGACGACTGGTACTTGGTATCGAGCACGCTGCAGGGATAGAGCGGATCGTTACGGTCTCGGATGGCAAAGGTGTCGGTCGCAGCGCCGTGATGGTCATGGCCTGCCATGTCGTGCGCGGCGTGATCGCTCGAACTCTGACTCGCGTCGGTGGTGTGGTCACCATGGTCGCCGGCCTGGCCCGCCTTGCGGTGCGGGTGGTGCGACTGGCCGCGACCGGCGACGATGAACTCCATGAACGCCCCGCCATAGCAGGACTGGGCGTCCCAGCTGTTGACCAGCCAATCGCAACCGGCCAGGGCCTTGGGCAGGTGCAGGCCGGTGTTCTGAATCAGTCCGTGGCCGATGCCGTGGACGCACTGGAACCGAAGCCAGAGGTTCGAGGCTGTTGCCGGCATGTCGTTGCAGAGACCGTAGACGGTGGCGCTGTCGGTTCCCTGCGCATCAAGAAAGGCCTGGACGACGCCGTGGTAGCACCCCGACTGATACAGACCGGTGCAGGACTCGTAGACTGCGCCGACGTCCTTGCCCGGGGTCCAGGCGTTGATGCCGACCACGTGTGTCAGGTCGTGGCCGTAGCGATTGGAGCCGGGATCGATTCGGCTCAAGACGGACAGCGCGTCCATGGCCAGACGCACCTGGCCTCGCTCGGTTATTTCCAGAAAGATCTCTTCGTAGCAGGCTTGCTTCCCACTGCCCGCCAGCCGACAGCGGTTCTTCGCGAAATTGGCAAGCTCGATCGAGTCTCCGGTGGCAGGCTGATCGATGACCTGCTCGAGTGACTTGGACCCGAGGCCCGGGACGATGGCACCTTGCGAGTAGCCGTACGCGGCCGCACCGAGGGTCACGATGAGCAGGATGATGACGCCGACGAGAATCTTCCGAATCATGGTTACCGCCCCACTGATGAATCAGAGGGAAAAGTAGCGTTGCCGCTCAGCCGTGCCAAAAGCCCGCCCGCCCGGGGGGCGGGCAGGGTCAGGGGAGCGGTGGAAGTGGCAGGATGAGAGTCGAGAAATCGTGCTCGATGGTCCAGAAAGGCGTCACGACCAGCCGCTGCAGAGGCGCCTGGCTGGCCGGAAGCTGGATCCCGGCCCGGCGGCCCGCGAGAGCGGCTGCTGTATCCGCAGGCAGGCGGAGGATTTCGGTCCATTGCTCGCCGGTGCGTGAGGCCCAGAGGCTGGTATAGCCCATGATGGGGGCGGATGCCCGGGTAAACCGGGAGCCCGGCTCGAATGTCGTCGTGACGATCAGGGTACCGTCCGCCAGGCGCGCCGAGGCATAGCTCGGGTTGCCGATGTCCTGAAGGCGGGTCAGTGCGCGGCTGGCGGGATCGAACCGAAAAATGGATGCGGCCGCCTCGTCGTTGTCGCTGCCCCAGTAGAGCGCACTGTCGGTCACGATCATCGACACGATGCGCGCGTCCTGCGTGCCACGGAGCAGGGTGTCGACCCGCTGCAGTCCGGCGTCGGCGGAAAGCAGCATGATCTCGTCACCCCGGTCGCCGGTGGCTATCCAATAGGTGTTGCGGTAGCGGTCCCAGGTCACGGAATGCACGTGAAAGGTGACGCCTGAGGCAAACTGCTCGATGACTTCCCACCGGCGGCCGTCGTCGGTACCGCGTACGAGGCGAACCGGATGGGGCCGCGGATCGGTTCGGTACTCGCCGTACAGCACCGTATCTCCGGCGCCCACGGCAACGCCGCCGGTGGGAAATCCGCCCGGGAAGGGTCCCAAGGCCTCGAAGGATCGGCCCTGATCGGCCGTCCGATAGATCCGGTCATAGAAGACGAGGAGCGTCCCGGTCGAAAGGCGGACCACGGTTCCCGGCCCGCGATTCAGCCGGATCCGGCGGACCAGCTGGAGTCGCGCAATGGCGTTTCGCAGTTGCGCACCGACGCTCCGCTCTGGTTTGGGCAACACGCCCAGCAAGCGAAAGGATGCGCCGCCATCTCGGCTTTCGTAGAGAGCGTGGTCTTCGATGGCGTAGAGGGCGTCGTCGGCAGCGGCAACGGTGCGCAGCCTCGGAATGGCGCGCGCCTCGATGGGCGGCTGCCCGTCCGGTGCCTCGAGTCTGACCGGGTGCCCGGCGGGCGAGCGCGCACGCCAGCGCATCTCCAGCGCGACCGCTGCGAGTGCACCCGCCGCCAGGGCGATCAGCGCCCCTCGCACCCACGCTCTCATGGGTGCTGGGGCGTGCCCGGCCAGGTCACTTCTTTTTCGGGGCTTTGCCGGTTCGCTCGACCGTCTTGAGCCAGAGCACGGCGCGGTCGAACGCCTTCTTTTTGCCGCCGCTGCTGGCGTCGCCGAAGAAGGCGGTGAATTTGGGCCGCGTGCCGGTCGGGGTTGGGCGATACCCTACGCGACAGAACCAACCGAAGGTCCGGGTACTCGCCTGGTCGATCCGCGAAATGCCGGGAATCTTGGCAGTTGCGCGGGATCGAGCTGCCGGGGCCTTGGGTTTGGTCGATAGTCGGCGTGTCGCCATGGGCGCGTGGGTCCGAAGTCCGTTGAGGGTGGGGAGGTCCGACGGACCTATTATGCGCCCGATTCGGGGAATGCGGAAGGGGGGGAGAAATTGCCCTAACGACTGACGCGTTCGACCCGCCGCAGGCTGGCCGATCCGGGCAGTCGTGACAGCGCTGATGCGGACCGAGTGCAGTGAGTCTGCCAGCTGCTCAGGAACGAATTCGACGCGAGAAGTCGGCGCTGTCGAGATACCGTGCCGCCGCGTCGTTGATGCGATAGCGCGACCGGATCTCTTCGATCGTGACGCCCTCTTCGAGAAGGCCGAGCGAGCGGGCAATCTCATCGGCATAGCCGGGCAGGAGGAGCCGAAGGCCACCCTGAATCCGGTCCGGCACAACCCGGTTGACGCTCGCCACGAGATTCGACATGCAGTTGTTGCGCACCGTGTGATAGAACTCTGGCCTCGTGCTCAGCCCGTCTGCCCGACGCAGCATGTCGACGAAGACGGCCCTGGCTCGCTCGGGCGTGGTGCGAATCGGATAGAGGTAGACGTCCACGTCGCCGAACGCTGCCCGCCGGCCGATCACGTCGCGCTCGTCGCCGATGACGTAGATCAGTTCGAAGTTGCGTCCCAGGCCGGCCAGCACCCCGTACTCCTCGCCCACTTCCCGGCGGGCCTCGACGGAGATCGTGACGTAGGTCGAATCGTCGAAGCCGAAGCTGACAAATCCGTGGGCCGGTCCGCGCCACGCCTTGGAGAATGGCGCCAGGACGAACCACGCGGAATCGAGGCGACTGAGATCGTAGGTGCGAGTCTCATAGGCCGGGATGGAGGAATCGCTCCCGACCAGTTGGAAGTTCCGCAGGTTGGCAATCCGGACCAGCGAGTCGGAAAGGACGATTTCCGGGGCCCGAGCGTGATCGGCAATCCAGGGCCGGTGGTTCGATGGCTGCCGGGTCAGAATCGTCACCCCGAAGCCGATCATGGCAGAGATGAAGCCGAAACTGAGGATGCGCCAGAAGGTCCGGCGACGAGGAGGAGTTCGCATGGCTCCAGAAAACTAGGCACCCGGCCCGAGGGCGCGCGAGGGTGGACCCTCGGCGCTGGTAGATTCAGGGCTCCGCCAGCTGGGAGCCCGATGTCGAGCCGAAACGAGGAGGCAATCCGGGTCGTGGTCACGACCGTTCTGTTCGCTTTTGGGCTCTGGATCATGCGAAGTCCGGACAGCTACACCTGGCTCGACGACGTCGACCTTGCGATCCACGAGACCGGCCATCTGGTCTTCGGATGGGGCGGCGAGCGTCTCGCGGCGTTCGGCGGGACGTTGCTGCAGATTCTGTTTCCCCTCGCCTTTGCGGCTCACTTTGCCTGGCGACGGGATTGGCATGCCGTGACCGTGCCGATCTGGTGGCTGGGTCAGAATGGCTGGAACATCGCGCGCTATGTCGCGGACGCCCGTGCGCAGGAACTGCCGCTGGTCGGCGGTGGCGAGCATGACTGGACCTATCTGCTGGCGGAGTTCGACCTGCTCGGCAGTGATCAGGCGATTGCGCGTACCATTCGCATGGTGGCTTTCATGCTGATGACGGTCTCCTGCCTGGTGGGCATTGCCGTGCTCTTCCGACGAGCCCGAATGGCCTCGCGCTCCGCGCCTGCCGAGGAGGGCTAGCTACGGAGCACGTCGCGAACGGCCGTCTTGGTCACCTTGCCCATGGCGTTGCGCGGCAGCTCATCTGCAAAGGCGATGACCCGGGGAACCTTGTAGGCCGCCAGTCGGGTCTTGAGCCAGGTGCGGAACTGGTCGGGGTCTGGCTCCGTCTCTCGGCAGACGATCAGTGCAGCCACCTTTTCTCCCAGGTCCGCGTCCGCCAGCCCGACCACCGCGCAGTCGGCCACGTCGGGGTGCTCGCGAATGGCCTCCTCGATCTCCAGCGCCGAGAGTTTGTAGCCGGCTGATTTGATGAGATCGACGCTGCGTCTGCCGAGCAGGCGGTAGTAGCCGTCTTCGCGGATCGCCACGTCACCGGTCAGGAACCAGCCATCGCGGAATGCCTTGGCCGTTTCCTCGGGCCGCTGCCAGTACTCCTGAAAGACCTGCGCGCTCTGCACTTCGAGTTCTCCGACCGCTCCGTCGGGAACGACCTGACCGACCTCGTCGACCAGGCGGAGTGCGACGTCCGGAAACGGGACGCCGACGGTGCCCGCCCGACGACGACCGTGGAGCGGATTGCCGAGTGCCATGCCGATTTCCGTCATGCCGTAGCGTTCGAGGAGCCGATGGCCCGTCATGGTCTCCCATTGCTCCAGCGTCGACACCGGCAGCGCCGCCGAGCCGGAACACATGACCCGGACTCCGTCGAGTCCGCGCCGCCAGCGTCGTCGGAGGGCCGGATCGCTCGCCTCCCAGGCGCCGATCAACCGGGCGTAGACCGTCGGAACCGCCGTGAAGAAGGTGATCTCGCCTGAACCGAGGCGTTCCCAGGCTCGGAGTGCATCGAACGGACTGAGGAACTCGACGGCTGCTCCGCACCAGAGCGCACAGGACAGTGCATTGATGAGGCCGTGGATGTGATGAAGCGGCAGCACGTGCAGGCTGCGGTCGGTCTCCCGCCATTCCCACGCGTCGACCAGCGTGGTGGTTTGGGCTCTGAGGTTGGTGTGTGTGGTGACTACGCCTTTCGGTCGTCCGGTCGTTCCGCTCGTGTAGATCACCAGCGCAGGCTGTTCGGCGCGGACCTCGGGAAGGGCAGGTATGCTGTCAGGTTGCAGCTCGCCCGGGGAGGCAACCGGGATGCCGCGGTCGCGGGCCAGCCCTGCGAGCCGTGCCAGGTATTCACCGGGATCGGCAACCATGAGCGACGGGGTCGCGTCATCGATGACATGGGCCAGCTCCCGTTCGGGATGCGAGACCGCGAGGGGAACCGCAATACCACCGGCCCGCCAGATTCCCCACTGGACGGCGACGTGCTCGAAGCCAGGGTCGAGCAGGTAGGCAACCCGGTCGCCAGGCTGCACGCCTCGGTCGACCAGGCCCGCCGCCACGGCGTTGGTTCGGGCCGCCAGCATAGCGTAGCTGAACCTGCCGGTCGGATCGACGATGGCGGTCTGGGCTCCGAACCGCGCCGCCCGCTCGAACAACAGGTCTGTAGCCATTGGCGTGAAGGGTCGGCAGGCCAGGCGATGGTGACAAGCCCCATTGTGCTTCCGATGAGTCGGCTGTGATAGATTGAACGCCACCTACCCCGACCGAGTCACCCATGAACCCGACGCCCGTGGTGCTCTACGGCGAGCATGCCCGCCTCGAGCCGCTCGACCACGATCACGCCGACCAGCTGCTCGAGGCCGGCGCCGACGATTCCATCTGGCGTTACCTGCCGACGCCTCGACCGCGGGATCGCGAGGCGATGCTTGCGATCATCGATCGGGCCTGGCGCGCTGCTGCGGACCGGAGTGAAGTGCCTTTTGCCATCGTCGATGCCCTGACCGACCGCGCGGTCGGGTCGACTCGGTTCCTGGAAATCCGCCACGGCGATCGGGCGCTCGAGATTGGCTGGACCTGGTTGGGTCTTGCCGCGCAGCGGACCGCGATCAATACGGAGTGCAAGTACCTCTTGCTTCGGCATGCCTTCGAGGAACTCGGGGCGCTCAGGATCCAGTTCAAGACCGACGGCCGCAACCTGCAGTCCCAGCAGGCCATCGAGCGGATCGGTGGGGTTCGCGAAGGGGTGCTGCGTCACCACGGTTTGCGGTGGGACGGCGTCTATCGGGATACCGTCTACTACAGCATCCTGGCCACCGAGTGGCCCGATGCCAAGGCAAAGTTGGAGGCGAGGCTTGGTCGTTGAAGCGCTCCGGCGGGCGCAGCGCGTTGCGGTGTTGACGGGTGCCGGTATCTCCGCCGAGAGTGGGATCCCGACATTTCGTGATGCGCTGACGGGGCTGTGGGCCGATTACTCGCCCGAAGAGCTGGCAACGCCCGAGGGATTCCGGCGTAACCCGGACCTGGTGTGGAGCTGGTACCGGTCGCGTCGCCTGGCTGTGGCCAAGGCCTTGCCGAATCCCGGTCACCTTGCTCTTGCTGCGCTCGAGCATCTGGTGCCTCAGCTGACCCTGATCACCCAGAACGTCGACGGGTTGCACCTCAGGGCCGGCAGCCGTGATCCGATCGAACTCCACGGCAACATTGCCCGGGTCAAGTGCTGCGACTGCGGGCGGATTGCCGCCGAGTTTGCGGATACTGACCGGGTTCCGTCCTGCGCCGACTGTGGCGGCCTGCTCCGACCCGATGTTGTCTGGTTCGGCGAGATGCTTCCCGCAGCGGCGCTCCGACGTGCGCAGGCAGCCTCAGCGTCGGCGGACCTGTTCCTGTCCGTGGGAACCTCGAACGTCGTCGAGCCGGCGGCATCACTTCCCTGGCAGGCGGCCGCGTCCGGTGCGGTCGTGGTCGTTGTGAACACGGATGCTGGCGGTCAGCATAGCGGCGCCGGCATCCATCACCTGATCGGCCCGGCGGGGACCGTGCTGCCGGATCTGATCCGGCAGGTGTGGCCCGACGCCAGGTCGGAGAGCACGGCATGACGACGCAGATACCCCCGGTGGCTCGGCGCGAGCCGACCGCCTTCTCGATGCATGGCGAAACGTTTCACGACGACTATGCCTGGATGTGCCGGCGAGACGACCCCGAGGTGCGCGCCTACCTCGAGGCCGAGAATGCCTACGGCCACGCGGTGCTGGCGCCGCTCGCTCCGCTCGAGGCGACACTCTACGATGAGATGCTGGCCCGGATCAGGCAGACTGACCTGAGTGTGCCGTATCGCGATGGAGAGTACTGGTACTACTCGCGCACCGTGGAGGGTCAGCAGTACGCTATCTATGCCCGACGTCACGGCAGTATGGAGGCGCCCGAGGAAGTCCTGCTCGATCTGAACACGCTTGCCGAAGGGCACACCTTCATGGGGCTTGGTGTGTATGCAATCAGCCCGGATGCCGGGTTGCTCGCCTACGCGATCGACACCACAGGCTTTCGAGAGTACACACTCCACGTCAAGGATCTGGCCACCGGCGAGGCGCGGATCGTTCCCGTGCCGCGAGTCGGTTCGTTCGCATGGGCGGCGGACAGTCGGGCGTTCTTCTACACCGTGGATGACCCCGTCACCAAACGTGAGTTCCGGATGTACGCCGCGGTCGTCGACGGGGGAGCTGCGCGGCTCGTCTACGAAGAGACGGATGAGCGTTTCCGGGTCATCGTCACCCGAACCCGGAGCAGGCGCTATCTCGTGATGTACGCCGCCAGCCACATCACGAGTGAGGCACACGTTCTCGAGACCGATGCGCCAGACGGCGCCTGGCGTGTTGTCTCGCCGCGGCGGCAAGACCGTGAGTACGATATCGAGCACCACGGCGACCATTTCTATATCCGGGTCAACGACACGGCGGCCACGTTTCGGGTGGTGTCGGCTCCGGTTGCTGCGCCTGACGAGGCGAACTGGGTCGAGTTCCTGCCGGCCCATCTCGGGGTGATGCTGGAGGGGTTCGAATGCTTTGCCGGTCACTGGGTGTCCTGGGAGCGGAGCGAGGGTCTGCCTCGGATTCGGGTTGGTCCAGTCGGTTCCCCAGCGGGTCGGCTGGTGGAGTTCGGCGAGGAAGTTTACGACGTTAGTCCGTCGATCAACCTGACGTGGGAAACGACCCGGCTGCGCTACCGATACGAGTCGTTCGTGACGTCGTCGTCCGTCTATGAGTACGACATGCAGACGCACGTGTCGGTGCTGCTCAAGCGCAAAGAAGTGCTGGGCGACTATGACCCGTCCCGCTACGTCAGCGAGCGCCTTTTCGCGGTTGCCCCGGACGGCGTCAGGGTACCGATCTCCCTGGTGCGCCTGGCCGGGCCGACAGTCGCCGTGCCGACCTACCTGACCGGGTATGGCGCGTATGGCATCTCCTATCCGGTCTCCTTCACGTCTAACCGCTTGAGCCTGCTCGACCGCGGGGTTGCGTTTGCGGTGGCGCACGTCCGGGGCGGTGGCGAGCTGGGCCGACCCTGGCACGACGCCGGCAAGCTGGGACAGAAGTCTAATTCGTTCACTGACTTCATTGCCGTCGCCGATCATCTCGCGGCCGTCGGGCGAACCACGCCGTCGCAACTCGTGATCGAAGGAGGCAGCGCCGGCGGGCTGCTGATGGGCGCGGTCATCAACGCCCGACCGGATCTGGCGAGCGCCGCCATTCTGCAGGTCCCGTTCGTCGATGTTCTGAATACCATGCGCGACCCGACGCTTCCACTGACGGTGGGCGAGTACGAGGAATGGGGCAATCCGGACATCGAGGAGCAGTTCCGCTGGATCCGGAGCTACTGTCCGTACACCAATCTGCGTTCAGGTTCGTATCCCGCTCTGCTGATACGGAGTTCCCTGAATGACAGTCAGGTGATGTACTGGGAGCCGGCCAAGTATGTGGCCAAGCTGCGCACAATCGATACCGACCCGCGGCCGGTGATCTTGCTCACCAATCTCGACGCCGGTCATTCCGGGGCATCCGGTCGATACGATCGACTGCGGGAGATTGCCACGGACTATGCCTACGTGCTGTGGCGGGTCGGTCTCGCAGGGTGAGTCGCCGTTTTGCGGAAGGCGAATAGATTGGAAGGAGAACGCTGCAATGCCACCACAGGAGAATCGACGATGCGTGCTGCTACGGGAGCCCTGATCCTACTGTTGACCTGGACCGCGGCGGCGGGCGGACAGCAGCGGCGGTTCGAACTCAACGATCTTGGTCTCGAGGTCACGGTCTCCGGCGTGCGGGTCTCTCCGGACGGACAGCAGGTCGCAGCCGTGCTGAGTCGGACCAACTACGCCGACAACCGCTTCGAGCGCTCGCTGGTGCTGATCGATGCCGCTACTGGTCGCTCACGCGAGCTGGCCCCGGGCCGCCGCAACATCGGCTCGCCGGAATGGTCGCCGAGCGGTGATCGGCTGGCCTTTCTCGATCGCGAGGAGGGGAAGGAAACGCAGCTCTATGTTCTGCCGCTCGGCGGCGGGGAGGCTCGCCGGATTACCTCATTCAAGCATGGCGTTAGCAGCTACTCCTGGCGTCCCGATGGTGAGTCCTTTGCCATCCTGACCCGTGACGAGGCGCCGGAGCGGACTGGCGAGGAGCGCCACAACAAGTCATTCGAAGTCGGCAACAGCAGCTTCCTCGACCAGGCGGCCACCTTGCCGACCCATCTGTGGACTGTGCCGGCGGATGGCGGCGCAGCGACCCGGATCACGTCCGGGGTGCGCCACGTTGCGTCGGTGTCGTGGACGCCGGACGGACGGCGGGTGGTGCTCGGTGTCTGGCCCAAGCCGCATTCGGGCGAGGCGATCAACGGTACGCTAGTGCTGCGTGACCTCGCGACCGGAGCCGAGCGCACGATCTCGGGTCGGAAGGGGTTCGGCGTCGCGGGCATTGTGTCGCCCGACGGGCGTTCGGTGGCGTGGACCGCGAGCCGGGGGCCGGAAATCGGCTTTAGAGTCAGTGGTGTGCTGGTGGCTCCGCTCGAGGGCGGAGATGCTCGTGACGTCACCGCATCGCTCGATCGTAACTTCGGTGGAATTCAGTGGACTCCCGACAGCCGTGCCATCGTGGGTACTGGTCCCGATCTGACCCGCTTCCGGATCTGGGTGCAGCCGCTCGAGGGCAGGATTCGCCAGCTCGATCTCGGCAACGTCGACCCGTCGGATCTGAACCTGAGCCGTTCAGGCGCATACGCCTTCGTCGGGCGCGAACCCAACCGGCCGAGTGAGATCTATTACGCCGCCTCGCTGACGGTGGCCCCCCGCCGGATTACCGAGCTGAACCGTGCCTTCGCAGCAATCGAGACCGGCAGGATCGAAACCATCACCTGGCAGGGGCCGGACGGGTTCACCCAGAACGGCGTCATTACGTATCCACCCGGGTATACTGCCGGTCGCAAGTATCCGATGGTGCTCAGTATCCATGGCGGCCCGATGGGCACCTCGGCCGAGGGTTGGTCGGCGCCGAATCAGCTGCTCGCTGCGCAGGGGTGGATCGTCTTCAGTCCGAACTACCGCGGCAGCAACAATCAGGGCGACAAGTTCCAGAGTGCCGTCATCAACGACGCGGGCGATGGGCCTGGCCGGGATGTGATGTCCGGGGTCGAAGCGCTCAAGCAACGAGGCTTGATCGACGAGTCCAAGATGGCCGTCTCCGGCTGGTCGTACGGCGGCTACATGACCGCCTGGCTGACCGCGCACTATCAGGTCTGGAAGGCGGCGGTTGCGGGCGCGGCGGTCACGGACTGGTTCGACTGGTACACCTTGGCCGACATGAATACCTGGTCGGGCTTCGGGCTGGGCGGGTCGCCCTGGCTCAACGACAACGCTGCGAACTACTGGCGACAATCCCCGATGGCGTATGCCCACAAGATCAAGACGCCGACCCTGATCCTCTCGACCACCGGTGATCCTCGGGTAACGGTAACGCAGTCGTACAAGCTCTACTACGCCCTCAAAGACAACGGTACACCGGTCCAGTTCATCGCGTATCCGACCGGCGGACATTTTCCGCCCGATCCGGTTCATCAGCGGGATGTCCGCCGCCGCTGGATGGAGTGGATTGCTCAGCAGTTCGACCCCACGACCTGAGGCCGGCGGCTACCGTGTCGTACGCACCGTCGATTGGTGTCCCGGAGCTGGCCGGGCTTGGCAGCTACCGGGACGCGGCGCGGATCGGCTACTCGGTCGAGGATACGGTCCGGCGCTTGCTCCGATTCCAGTGGCTCGAACGCGCGGTCATGCGGACGGCGATTGCGCACCTTGCTGGAACGCCGGAGTGGGAGGTCAAATGTGCCCTGGCTCTGGCGCCCTGGTACACTGCCCAGCACGTGGAGGCGATCCGGCAGCGAATCGGGGAGATGCGTCACCCCGTGCCCGCCCTCGACGCCACGCCGGACCCGCTGCTCGACCGATATACCAGTGAGTTGCTGCGGTCGGCTGGGTCCATCGAGGTCGTGACCGGGATATACGATGTTACGATTCGGGCGCTGGTCGAGGAGTACCGCGCCTATCTTCGCCAGGCCAATCTCCTGGTGGACCATCCATCTCGCCGAGTGGTCCGCCACGCCTTGATCGAGCTCGAGGACCTGTTGCATTGGGGTGAGGAGGCCATCGCTCTGATGACGGCCCGGTCGGCGGAGGACGCGGCGTGCGCAGCTGAATGGGGCCGCCACCTGCGCGAGTACCTCGCCGCCGCCGGCTGGGTCTCGGGCAGCGATCCGGTGCCTGAGCGTACCCTGCCTACGGCTCGGGCCACGGCGCCGTTCATGCCGGACCAGACACCGGTGCGCGATGGGCGGTTTGCCGGTCAGTACAACTTCGAGTTTCCGCCGCATGCGGTGTACAACGACCCTGCGGCGCCGGCCGACGAGCGGAACCTGGCATTGCTTGCCAAGCGCACGCTCGAGATGGACGTGCCGGAGATGATGGCGTCCGTGCTGGTCGAGCGGACCGACTTGCCCTGGGAGTTCCACCTCGAGTATGCCCGCCAACTCTGGGACGAGGCGCGCCACGCGATGATGGGAACCGTGGCGTTCGAGGCCAAGGGCGTCGATTGGACCAGGATTCCGCTCAACGTCGGCTTTGGTCTGCGGCTCAATCGGCACGCCACCCCGCTCGAGCGGCAGATTCTCCTGTTTGCCATCGAGCAGTCGCTGATGCCGGGTGACACCGGGAAACGCTTCGAGTACCGGACCGCTATCGACGCTGGCGACGACCTGTCGGCCCACTTCCACGATTTTGACTGGGCCGACGAAGTGCTGCACACACAGATCGGTCGGCGCTGGCTCAAGCACGAGGGCGTCGACGGCGCGGAGGCGGCCAAGCGAGCCGCGGTGATTCATCTCCGCACCTGGGAAGCCCTGGCGCAGTACCGGGATCGTGAGCCGCAGGTCGACTGGTGGGATGACTTTGTGCGTCAGGTGCTCGGCAAGCCCAGTGCGGTACCGCCCGAGCGCCGGATCAGCCACGACATTCTGGCTGAATGAGGCTGACCTTCCATCTGATCCCGCACGTCCACTGGGATCGGGAGTGGTACCTTACTCGGCACGGCTTTCTGGCCCGGCTGTTGCCGATGCTGGACCGTACCCTCGATCTGCTCGATGCCCATCCAGCCCTCCGTTTCCATCTCGACGGGCAGACGATCATCGCCGAGGACTACCTGTCGGTTGCTCCGGATCGGCGAGCCCGTCTCCGGGCCGCCGTGCTGCGAGGACAGCTCGCGCTCGGCCCCTGGTATGTCCTGGCTGACGAACTGATTCCGCGTGGAGCATCGCTGCAGCGGAATCTCGAGCTTGGGATTGCGGCCGCAGCGGAGTTGGGCGGTCACGCCCGGGTTCTCTACAGCCCGGATGCCTTTGGTCATCCTGCGGGCTTGCCTGATCTTGCCGCGCAGTTCGGGCTGCCGTGGGCCGTACTGTGGCGCGGGCTCGGCCGGGTCGGCGGACGCTTGCAGGACCTGTACCGCTGGACCGGCCCCCGAGGCGGGTCGGTGCTCGTATACCACCTGCCGCCCGAGGGGTACGAAATGGGCATCGGCCTCGTGACGGCCGGTGCGGACCTGCCGGCACAGTGGCGGGATCTGCGGCGACGGATGACAGCGGGCGCCGTGTCCCAGCATGTTGCCATCCTGGTTGGCGCGGATCACCATACTCCATCGCGCGAGCTGCCGGCTCTCGCCGATCGGATTGGCGCCCTGGAACCGGATGCAACCGTTCGGTTCAGCGGGTTCGACGAGTTCTTCCGGGCCGTCGAGAGTGCCAAGCCCCAGGTCGCGTCGCTGCAAGGGGAGCTGCGAAACTCAACCGGTTACGTCTGGTCGCTGCAGGGCGTGCACTCGACACGACTGCGCATGAAGCGCCGCCATGCGGAGGTCGAATCGAAGCTGCTCGACGTGGTCGAGCCCCTGGTCGCTCCAGCCGGTCAGCCCCGGCCGGCCCTGCTGGATCAGGCCTGGCGACTGCTGGTACAGTCTCAGTTCCACGACACGATCGCAGGGTGCGCGGCTGACGGCGTTGCACGAGAACAGCAGGTCCGGCTCGATGCGGCAGCCACGATTGCGCGGGAACTCGCAACTGCAGCCATCGATCGGCTGATCGGCTACGATCCCGACGTTGCGCGACGGCACCCTGAATCAACTCGCCCGGCGCTGGTGCTGTGGCACGGAGGTGCGGAGCCGTTCAGAGGGGTTGTGCTGGCCAGAACGTCCTGGTTCAGGCGCGACGTGCTGGTCGGTCCGCCCGGAGGCCGCGTCCCGCGAATCGGATCCGGATACCAGCCGTTTCACCTGCGCACCCAGGCTGGGGAGGATGTTCCAGTCCAGGTCATGCGGATTGCCGAGTCGACCGAACGGGTCGATGCTCTCGAGCACTACCCGGATCTCGATCTGGTGGATGAGGTGTGGATCGCATTTCGCGTCCGCGACCTGCCTCCCGGTCGGCCGATGGTTCTGGCGGCCTGCCTCGGCCTGGCGCCAGGGCCGCCGTCCGCTCCGGACTCGGTGCGCACCAGGCCCCGCTCGCTTCGGAACGACCGGATCGAAGCGGTCGTCGATCGCCGCGGTCGCATCATGATTCGCGACCTTCGATCTGGCCGCATCGTTCGCGGCATAGGCGTGATCGAGTCGGAGCCGGACGGCGGCGACCTCTACACGCCCGATATCGACCGGGCCGGGTTGCGTACGGCGCGGGTCGTCGCGGTCCGAGAGATCGCCACCGGGCCCCTGGTCGGTGCGCTGGAGCTGACCTGGACCGTCGAGCCGGCAAGCGGCGGTGTGATTCGCGGCAGGACTCTGCTCTCGCTCCATGCCGGCGAGCCGACGCTGCGGATCCTGGTCGAGTTCGACAACTGGGCAGAGAACGCTCGCTTGCGGTTTCGACTTCCCCTGGGCCTGAGAGATGGCGTTGCGGTCGGATCGCCGTTTGGTGCGGAACGACGGCAGGCCGGGAGGCTCGACACCTCATGGCCGGACGAGGCTGGGTTGCCGACGGCTCCCGCCCACGACTGGCTGGCGTCAGCGGAACCCGGAGCGGGGTTCCGGCTCGACTTGCCCGGATTCTTCGAGTATGAGCTGACCGATCAGGGCGACGTGCTCGTCACCCTGCTTCGAGCCATTGGTGCGCTCTCGAAGGACACCCTGAGGACCCGTCGGGGCCACGCCGGGTGGACCGTCCCGACGCCGGACGGAACGGAGTCGGGGCGTCACCTGGTGTCGATGGCAGTCGGTGTGGAGCCGGTGTCTCGGGCGCCGGTGCGGCGCTGGTATCGAATGGCGAGCAGTTCGCTCAACGCCGACAGGCCAGGAAGTTCCGCAGCAGATCGTGGCCATGTTCCGTCAGGACGGACTCGGGGTGAAACTGAACGCCGTAGGTCGGATGCTCTCGGTGCTCGATCGCCATGATCTCGCCGATGTCGGACCTGGCAGTCACATCGAGGGGCGAGGCCTCCGGAAGTTCGACGATCAGCGAGTGGTAACGCCCACCCTGGAAGCGATCCGGTAAGCCGCGCAGAATGCCCCGGCCGGTGTGACGCACTGGTGATGCTTCACCATGAAGCGGCTCTCGCGCACGCGTGACCCGCCCGCCGAACGCCTGCCCAATACACTGATGGCCAAGACAGATGCCCAGAATCGGCAGGTGGCCGGACATTCGCCGGACGAGTTCGAGCGAGATCCCGGCGAGGTCGGGCGTGCAGGGGCCCGGCGACAGCACGATTGCCGTTGTACCCTCCGGCACGCCGACCAGCGCATCGTTGCGCACCGTGATGGTCTCTTCACCCAGCTCGTGGAGGTAGCGGCTAACGTTGTGGACGAAGCTGTCGTAGTTGTCGACGACGAGGATCATGGCTCCTCGAAGGCCTGAAGGATCGGCGCAATCTTGTCCAGCGATTCGTCATACTCGGTTGCGGGATCCGAACGTCGCGTGATGCCTCCGCCAGTTTCGACAGTGGCAATTCCCTGGTGGAACAGCGCGGTCCGAATGCAGATGTTGAGATCCATTCGCCCCGAGAAGCCGAGGTAGCCGAGTGAGCCACAGTACAGATTGCGCGGGGCTCGCTCGAGCTCGGCGATGATCTCCATTGCCCGGAGCTTGGGCGCGCCGGTGATCGACCCTCCCGGGAACACGGCGTCGACCAGATCGATGGCCGAGTAGGCGGCTGCCAGCCGGCCGGTGATCACGGACGTGAGATGGTGCACCGAGGCATAGGACTCGAGGCCGCATAGCACGGGCACTTCGATCGAACCGGGGTCGCAGACGCGGGACAGATCGTTGCGCAGCAGGTCGACGATCATCACGTTCTCCGCGCGATCCTTGCGACTGCCCAGCAGCGCTTCTTTGTGTTCCGCATCCTTGCCAGGATCCTGGTCCCGTCGGCGGGTGCCTTTGATGGGTCGGGCCTCCGCGGTCAGCCCGTCGAAACGAACCAGGCGCTCCGGCGAGCTCGAGGCCACGACGACGTCGCCAAAGTCGAGGTACGCGGCAAACGGCGCCGGATTGCGTCGCCGAAGGGTCTCGTAGAAGCGCAGGGGATCAAACCCGTCTGGCACTGGCGCCGAGAAGCGTTGGGTGATGTTGGCCTGGAAGATGTCGCCGTCGAGGATGTACTCGACGGTTCGGCGAACCGCGGCCTCGTACTCGCTCCGGGAAAAGCTGGACCGCCAGTTGCGGATGATCCCGTGGCCCGACCTTGGCGCGGCAACGACGCCCAGCTGGCGGAGCAGCTCCTCGAGGCGATGCGCAGCCCGTGCCACGCGGGCCGTCTCATTCTGCTCGGGATAGCCGGTCGAGACAACAAAGGCTCGCTCCTCCAGATGGTCGAAGGCGACGACGCGGTCGTAGATCCGGAAGTCGACTGCCGGAATCTGTGGCGGCGGCATGCGCTCGGCCAGCCGCGGCTCGAGCGACCGCGCCGCCTCATAGCTCAGATAGCCTGCGGCGCCACCTTGAAAGGGAGGAATGCCCTCGACATGCTGCAGGGGGAACCGGGCCATCGCGTCCCGCAGCCCGTCGAGGCTCGATATCGTGGCAACCGGATCGGCGGCGACGAAGCTGTATCGGCCGACCTCCTGATGGCTCATCGCGCTGTCGAGGAAGACGAGCCCGGATTGATCAGCCAGGCGGCGTACCGCGTTCCAGGCACTCCCGTAGGGAATTTCCTGATGGATTGGCCGGCCGACCAGCGGACTGCCCTGGGGAGTGGTTCGAACAGCGTCTGCTTGGTGCTTGGGCTCAGGCGGCGCCATGCCTTCTCGGATCGTTGGCGACTCTAAACTAGGAGTTTCGCCCTGATTTGGTACCCGCCCCTTGTCGCCCTACCGACGGGCTCGTACCGTTCGTCATCCCTCCCGAGGTCAATCCATGTCCCGTCTGCGTGTCACAATTCTGGTGCTGAGCGTTCTGTTCTCCGCTGCCTGCAGCACCGGGAGCCGTTCCGATATGCCGATGATCTCGGTTGACGGGATCAGACAGCATGTCTCGGTGCTCGCCCACGACTCGCTCGAGGGACGCGGCACCGGGCACCGCGGCTATGACAAGGCGGCAGCCTACGTGGCGGAGCAGTTCAAGCGGTATGGGCTGGCTCCAGGCATGTCGGATGGCAGCTATCTCCAGCCCGTTCGGTTCCGGGAAACGGGTCTCGTGCCCGGCAGCGCGTCGGTGCGGGTCACCGGTCCGCGGGCAACAAATCTGACACCTGGTGTCGACTTCGTAGCGTCGAGTGATCCACGCGACACTCTGACAACCTTCGGAGGAGCGATGGTCTTTGCCGGCTATGGGGTCAGCGCGCCCGAATTCCAGTACGACGACTACGCCAGCATCGATGTAAAGGACAAGGTGGTCGTGGTTCTGTTCGGCGCGCCGTCGTCACTGCCTCCCAATCCGCGGGCTCACTTTTCCGGTGCGGAGAAGACCAAGACAGCAGTGGCGCGCGGGGCTCGCGGCGTAATTACCCTCTGGACCGAGGACGCCGAGCGGACAGCGCCGTGGTCGTTCATGGAGCGACTCTCGCACCGGACCGGCATGGTCTGGCTGGCGCCGGACGGATCGCTTCCTGCGGAGGTGTCCTCGCTGCTGGCGGGTGTGGTGCTGAGCCCGGCTGCTTCGGCCCGACTCTTCGGATCCTCGGCAGCATGGAACACGGTGCTGGAGACCGCGCGGCAGGGCAAACCGCAGGCGTTCGCGCTCCCCGGTGAGATTCATGTACGCAAGGCAAACCTTCATCGCGATTTGACCGCGCCCAACGTGGTTGCCAAGCTGGCCGGTTCGGATCCGGTCCTTGCCGAGGAGTATGTGGTCTATACTGCGCACCTCGACCATGACGGTATTGGTGCCGCCTTCAACGGTGATTCGATCTACAACGGCGCGATCGACAATGCGTCGGGGGTTGCTGCGCTGCTGGAGGTTGCCCGGGCGTTTTCGGAGCGGAAGCAACGGCCCAAGCGGTCAATCCTGTTCATCGCCACCGCAGCAGAGGAGAAGGGCCTGCTCGGTGCGGAGTTCTACGCCGAGTACCCGACCGTACCGATTGGTTCCGTGGTTGCCAACCTCAATATGGATGGCAACCACATGCTGTTCCCGACCCGAAGTATCGTTGCTCTCGGAGCGGAGCATTCAACCCTGGCTGATGATGCCGCCGTGGCCGCCAATGCGTCCGGCGTCGAGCTCGAGACCGAGTTGATGCCCGAACAGGCATTCTTTATCCGGAGCGATCAGTATCCCTTCATCAAGAAGGGGGTTCCCGCCTTGTTCTTCGTCAACGGAACTCGCAGCAGCGACTCGACCGTCGATGGCGGCGCCATCCTGATGAACTGGCTGGGCACCGTGTACCACACCCCGAAGGACGATCTGGATCAGCCGATGCACTACGAATCGGGCGCCAAGTATGCCGAAGTCGCCTTTCGAGTGGGTGAACGCGTCGCCAACGCGTCCAGTCGCCCCACCTGGCGCCCAGGCGACTTCTTCGGCGACCGCTTCGGCACCCCGGCAACGCGGGTGCCGGCGCCCTAGACAGGCTGCCGTCGGATGCGCGCTGCGCAGGTTGGGGCAGCCACGCGCGCTGGCAGCGGATGGGCGTCAGGATGCAGTGCGTTGGCGAGGATCTCGAGGCTGCAGTCGCAGGCTACTTGATCTTCTTGGCTGGTGTGACGGCGCCACCCTGCGTCAGTCGAAGGCCGGTGACGGTGCCGCTACCGTCTTTGATGAACAGGATGGTCAGATCCGCCTCATTCAGGAAGAACTCGTTCTCAGCCGATGCCGCAACCTTGAATTTTGACTGCCCGGTCGGCTCGAGCCAGAGTGCGCCCTGTTCGACCGTGACGACGATAGTGAAATCTGCCGTCAAGGCGTAGGTCCCGGCGTACTGCGGCAGCGTGGCCGGATCCACGGCAACAGCGGTCCGAACGACTGGCGGCTTGGAGAGCAGAAACTTCGGGTCGATCAGATGGAAGCCAACGTCGTCGGCGGTAATGGCCGAGTTGGTGAGCAGGACCACGCCGACTCGTTTGGCCGGGTCGAATCCCAGGAACGCCCGGTAGCCACCCGTGCCGCCATTGTGCCAGACGATGGGCCCGATCGGCCGGTTGAGGAGGTGCCAGCCCAGTCCAACCGACATGGCGGGCGATCCGGTCGACGCCCGCGGCGCGTGGGTGCTCTCGAAGATCCTGCCTAACGGTGTCGACGCGGGGTTGGCATTGGCGGCAAGGAACCGGAGCATGTCGTCCACCGTCGATCGCAGGGCGCCCGCGCCCGCGAGTGTCGGAATGTCCCAGTTGGGAACCGCGCTTCCCCCTGCGTTGTGGCCGGGAGCGAGGCGGGCTCGCATCGAGGCAGAGAGATCGATCCGGGTTTCGCGCATGCCCAGCGGCTGCAGAATCCGCTCATCGATGGCGTCGAAATAGCTCTTGCCCAGCCGCAGCGCCAGCACATGGCCGAGCAGTCCCATGCCGAGGTTGGAGTACTCGTACTGCGCGCCAATCTCCCGCGGCAGGGTGTAGCTGCTCAGAAACTCGTACATCTCATTCACAGAATAGTCGGCATACGGATTGGTCATGTCACCCGGCTTGAAGTTGCTCGGCATGCCGGGCAGGCCGGAGTTGACGGTGGCCAGGTCCTGGAGCGTGATCTGCCGCCCGTTCCGTGTCGGCATCGTAACTCCGGCCGGGAGGAATTTCTGGACCGGATCGTTCAGCGCAACCTCGCCCCGGCTCACCATCTCAGCCAGCAGTTCCGTAGTCAGGACTTTGGTAATCGAACCGATCTCGAAGACCGTCTGCCCGTTGAGCGCAACCGAGGGGTTGCCCGATCGTCCGGCCGTGAAGATCCGGTGGCTGCCGTCCGCCTCGAGCAGGCCAAGGACTAGGCCCGTCGTCCGCTTGGCGGTGACCTGCTCGTTCAAGATGGCCTGAATCGCTTCATCCGATGGGAAGTGTCGCTGGGCCTCCAGTGCGCCGGACCCCGCGAGGATGGTGGCCAGTAAGGTCAGCGAGAAGCGAGTGGGAGCAAGGCGTGGCATGGTTCAACCTGTCGAGAGAGGGTCCGGCAACCGCTCCTCGGTGCCGGCCGGGGTGAAGTACCCCGTTGAAAGGTAGGTTGCCGTCCCGCTCTGAATCTTACGCTCGAGAATGGACGGGCGTCGGGCGTTCGGGGTCCCTACCTTCGTGGAGTCTCAGAAGCGCGTCGCTGGCTCGGATAGCGGAAACGTCGGGTCGATCAGGTGAAAACCGACGTCGTCGGCACCGATGGCCGAGTTGCTGAGGATGACGACTCCGACCCTCCGAGCGGGATCGAAGCCCAGGAAGGTCCGGTAGCCGCCAGTGCCGCCATTGTGCCAGACGATGGATCCTGAAGGGCGAGTGAGCAGGTGCCAGCCCAAGCCAACGGACAAGTGCGGGAATCCGGTCGCTGCCTGGGGAGCATGAGTGCTGGCCAAGATCCTGCCTAACGGCGTAGAGGCCGGGTGGGTGCTGGCGGCAAGGAAGAGAAGCATGTCATCCACGGTCGATCGCAGCGCGCCGGCACCCTCCAGCGCCGGCGCATCCCAGGTGGGCACGGGTGTCCCGTCAGCATCGTGACCCTGGGCAAGGCGTGTCTGCATCGACGGCGTCAGGTCGATTCTCGTGTCACGCATGCCAAGCGGCTGGAGGATCCGTTCATAGATCGCCTGGAAATAGCCCATCCCATGCCGCAGCCCCAGTACATGACCAAGCAATCCCATGCCCAGGTCGGAGTACTCGTAGTGCGCACCTATGTCCCGCGGCAGCGTGTAGGCGCTGAGAAACTCGTACATCTCCTTCACGGTGAAACCAGCGTACGGGTTGCTCGAGTCGACCGGCTTGAATGTGCTTGGCATATCGGGCAATCCCGAGTGGACGATGGCGAGATCCCGGAGGGTGATCTGCCGTCCATTCCGCGATGGCATCGTAACGCCGGCGGGAAGGAACTTCTGGACCGGGTCGCTCAGCTCGACTTCGCTGCGGCTCACCATCTCCGCCAGCAGTCCCGTGGTGAACACCTTGGTAATCGAGCCGATCTCGAAGACGGTCTTCCCATTCAAGGGTAGCCCCGGATGGCCGGATTGCCCTGCCGTGAAGATCCGCCGGGTTCCGTCGGTCTCGATTAGACCGATGACCAGGCCAACGGTCCGCTTTGCAGTGACCTGTCCATCCAGGATGGCCTGAATGGCATCATCCGACGGAAAGTGAAGTTGCGCCCGCAATGGTCCAGCGGTAACGAGGACGGCTGCGAGCAGCCCAAACGAGATGGCGGCAGTGGAGTGAGAAGGCATGATAACGACGGAATCTAATGCGCTGCGTTGCGAACGACGGGCTCCAAAACGTCCTGAGCCCGTCGTCGGTGCAACGGAGTCGGCGAGAGCGGTCGCGCCTACCGAGCCGCGGTGAGCGGCAGCTCCGGCTTGATCAGGTGGAAGCCGATGTTATCCGCCGACACGGCCGTATTGGTGAGCAGTACGACACCCACCTTGGTGGCCGGATCGAAACCCATGAAGGCCCGATACCCTCCGGTACCGCCGTTGTGCCAGACGATCGGTCCGCTTGGTGCGTTGCGAATGTGCCAGCCCAGCCCGACCGACATCGCGGGGGAACTCGTCTGCGTCCGGGCAGCATGGGTCGTGGCCAGGATCGCACCAAGGGGCTTTGATGACGGGTCCAGATTGGCGGCCAGGAACTTCAGCATGTCGTTCACCGTCGAGCGGATGGCGCCGGTCCCGGCCAGGGTCGGGATATCCCAGTTGGGCACGATGGCGCCCTCGCGGTTGTGCCCGGGTGCGAGATGCTGCTGCATGGCGGGTGTCAACGTGATGGCTGTGCTGCGCATGCCGAGCGGTGTCAGGATCCGCTCATCGACGGCATCGATGTAGCTCTTGCCAAGCCGCAATCCCAGTGCGTGCCCCAGCAGCCCCATGCCGACATTGGAGTACTCGTACTCGGCGCCGATATCCCGGGGCAGGGTGTAGCCGTTCAGGAACTCGTACAGCTGCGCCACCGTGTAGTCGGCAAAGGGGTTGGACCGGTCCGCGGGGCGGAAGTTGGTCGGGGTCCGCGGCAGTCCCGAGTTGACGGCGGCCAGGTTGGTCAGGGTGATCTGCTTGCCGTTGCGGGTCGGAACGGTGACGCCGTTCGGCAGGTACTTCTGGACCGGATCGTCGAGGGCGACCTCGCCCCGCGAAGCCATGTCTGCCAGCAGGCCGGTAGTGAAGACTTTGGTGATCGAACCGATCTCGAACACGGTGTTGCCATCCAGTGTCGCGGTACTGCCGGACCGCCCTGCCGTAAAGATGCGGGTGCTGCCGTCGGCTTCCATTACGCCAAGGACTAGTCCGACGGTACCCTTGCTGGTCACCTGATCATCGAGAATGGCGCGGATCGCCGCATCGGATGGGAAGTGGCGCTGCGCAGCCAGGGTCGAACCGAAGAGGGGTGCCGCCGCCAAGGCAGCAGTCAGGATAAGAAAGCGGGCGCGGGAAATCATTGTTGTCTCGTTCCAGGTTTGAACCTTCAAGTGCTGTCGCTCCGATGCGCTCACCGATGCGCGATGCCGGCAGATGGTTGCGGACTCTGCCGGCACCGGTTGCGAAAGCTACTGCAGTCCGGGTGTGTTTCGGGGCGACTGTGACCCGTTCATCCACCACTGCGTCGGCAGCGGGCGCTGCCGCGGGTAAATCTCGTTCAGCGTATCTGCCTCGTAGAGACGGCCGTCCTTCATGACGTAGCGGATGCTATTGGTGTTGCGAATGTCATCGAGCGGGTTGCGGTCGAGGACCAGGATATCTGCCATCTTGCCGGCTTCGAGCGTGCCGATGTCCATCTCCATTCCGATCGCCTCGGCGCCGTAGATCGTCGCGACGCGGAGCATGTCGTGGTTGTTGAGGCCGCCCTTCTGCATGGCCCAGATCTCCCAGTGGACGCTGAGTCCCTGGAGCTGACCATGGCTGCCGACACCGGCCCGGCCGCCATTCTCGATCAGGTCCTTGATGAAGGCGCCGTGCCGGTGCATGGCGTACTCCTCCGGCGCAAACCAACCCGCGGCACCCGGTCCGTTACCCGCGCCGCGACGACGGACCTTGTAGTCGAGTTCCGACTGCGGCGTAAAGCGCTGCAGCTTGGGGTCGGCGCCAGGGTTCTCGTTGGTGTAGAAGTACTGCTCGCCCCAGGGGCCGCCGTAGGTCACCACGAGCGTCGGCGTGCTGGTGGTCTGCGAGGTCTTGAAGAGCTCAACCACGTCCTTGAATAAGGGCGCCACCGGCAAGTTGTGCTCGATACCCGGGTAGCCGTCGATTGCGTGGGTCAGATTGAGCCGGATATCGAGCGAGCCCTCGGTCGTCGGCATGATGCCGAGTTCCTTGGCGGCCATGATGATCCACTGGCGCTGCTGGCGGTTGCCGGCGCCGTACATCTTGAGGGTCGTGACCCCGTAGTAGTCTGAGTATCGGCGCAGCACGTTTCGGGCGTGGTCCAGGTCGCGGATCCGTTCACCGCTGAACACGCCAGGGCCTGTGTGGTAGATCCGCGGCCCGATCATCTCGCCGGTCTCGACCCGGTCCTGATAGGTCAGCACGTCGGTGACGGCGGTTTGCGGGTCGCGAGTCGTCGTGGTGCCATAGGCCAGCGTCGCAAGATACTGCCAGACCTGGTTGGTGTGCACGTTCGGCACTAGCCACTGGGGGTGGTAGTGGATGTCGACGAAGCCGGGGATCACGGTCTTGCCTGAGACGTCGATCTCGCGCGCTCCGGCGGGAATGTTGACCTGACCCCGCGGTCCGATGGCGATGATACGGTTGTCGCGCACCACGATATCCGCATTGTCGATGATCTCTCGGCCCTTCATCGTCACGGCGCGGCCGCCACGAAGCACCGCGACGCCGCGCGGCGTATCGCGCGTGATCGCCACCAGGATGCGATGCTCGTCCGGTCGGTACCCCGCCCTGGCCGCCGCCTGACGTCGGGTGGAGTCGGCCCGCGCAGCGGTATCGGCCGCGGTCTGCCGAGCCGCCAGCTTGAGGCTGTCGTCGACGGCGCGCGCCCGGGCCAGGTCGTAGCGCAGGGCGGCGTTGCCAATCGACCAGAAGACCGCGGTGCCGTCGTGGTTCCAGGTCGGGAACTGCCCGCCGATGTCGTTGATCCGCTTGACGGGCACGGCTGCGTTGTCCGGCGAGTTCAGCGACACGGTTGGGGTGGTACCCCCGACCTGTGGCACGGTGACCAGGTAGAGATCCATTCCGACGTAGGCAAGTGCCTGGTCGCCTGAGGGGGCCATGATCACGAGGCCGGCCGGCGGTGCCGGCGCGCCGGTTTCGGTTGGGTCCGGGTGCAAGCCAAGCTGCGGAAGGTCCGATGAGGGGTTCCCTGCCATGCGCAGCATCGTTTCGAAGTCCGGTGCGGCGCCGGCCGGTCCGGTCGGGGCTGTCACCTTGAGGTGCGAGCGCTGATCGGTGCCATCCCAGCGGAACGATACCAGGCCGTCGGTACGGCTGTAGGCGTAGATCCGCTCCGCATCGCCGGCAAAGTGCGGGCGGCTTCGGCCGGCGCTTGGTGCGATCAATGCCACGGCGCCGCCGGTTGCTGGAACCCAGATCAGGTTGGCGGCACCGCTGGCGCCGAGGAAGGACGACGCGCCGAGATCCTGGAGGTCGCGAGTGGCGCGCTGGACTGCCACGATGCGACCGTTCGGGGCCCAAACCAGTTCGTCGTAGCTGCCGGGCACGTCGCTCAGGCGAACGGCCCGGGCCCTGCCGCCGCGCACGACCGGCGCCCGCATCAGATGGCCACCCGCCGCGTCCGACCAGGTCGCGAAGGCAATGGCGCTTCCGTCCGGCGCCCAGACCGGCGAGTGCTCGCCGATGTCCTGATCTGTCAGTCGCTGCGGTGTTCCGGCGGGATAGTCGGCGACATAGACCCGGCCGAGTGCGGTAAAGGCAATGCGCTTGCCGTCGGGTGACGGCGTGATGTCGCGAATTTGACGGGCATGGAATGTCGTTGTCGTGTCGACTCGATTGGTGAACTTCACATGAGGCCCGACGTCGACCGACACGTCGGCGGTAAACGGAATCTTCGTGGCAGGACCGCCGTCGATGCCGACCCGCCAGATTTCGCCGCCGTACGAAACGATCACTGCCCGGCTGTCCGGCGTGAAGGAATAGCCGGGCAGCACGTCGAGCGATGCGCGCGACTCCTGCTCATCCCGCTGTACCGGATAGGCCAGCCAGCGCTCTTCACCGGTGGCCAGGTCGCGAATCCGGAGGCCGGTTTCGGTCTTCTCGCGGGTGCCGTAGACCAGCCACTTGCCGTCGGGCGACAGCGCCGGCCGGAAGGCCGATCCGTATCGCGAGCTCATGCGGGACTGATGGCCCGTTTCCCGGTCGTACACATGCAGTTGGTACGCAGGGAAGATCACGTTGTAGCTGAAGTCGCCGGTACGGGAGGCGTACCAGATGTACCGTCCATCGTTGCCGAAGGCGGCGCCGACGGTCTTGAGCGGTTGCGGCGCGGTGATGAGCGGGAGGCCGGTGCCGCCGTCGACGTGGAACAGCCAGAGCTTGGGCGGGCCGGCCGGGCCGCCACTGGTCCGTGACGCGACGAGATACTTGCCGTCAGGGGTCCACTCGGGCGAGACGTACGTGTTGTTGTTTCCCCGGGTAACCTGGACGGTGTCGCGTCGGTCGAGTGAGATGATCCAGAGGTTGTCGCCTCCGCTCCGATCGGACACAAACGCGATCCGCTTCCCGTCGGGACTGAACCGGGGCTGGGCATCGAAGGGTAAGCCGCTGGTAAGCCGGGTTGCTTTGCCACCACTGATCGGCAGGGTGTACAGGTCACCCAGCAGATCGAAGACGATGGTTTGGCCGTCTGGACTGACGTCCAGAGACATCCAGGAGCCCGTTGTCGTGGTAAAAGCAGCGGTCCGAGCCGGCGTCAGCGGAAGGTCGGGTCTCCGCGCAGCTGGCTGTGCCGCAAGCGACGAGGCGAAGACCGCCGCCGCGACAGCAACGGGCCAGAGGCGGGCTGATGAGTGAGTCATGATGCTCCGGGAGACCGGTTTGCGATGGGGATCGAGCGCCTGGCGAGGCACCCGGGTGGCAATGGTGATAGAATCACTACGGTCGGAGACCTGAAATTGTTGAGCGATCGACGCCGTCGGGGTCCAATTCTCGGCCACGATTCGCACCGCCGCTATGAACGCGGGGCGAGCGACGGGCGGGGCCTGCACACGGATGTGGCGAGATGAGCAAGGCGCCAAACCTGATGGTCCGGTCGCTGATGGCGACCGGAGGCATTCTTCTTCTCAAGGCTGCCCGCCTTGGGTTGACGACGCCTGGGGGGGAACCGATCCGTCCGGCGCTGACGGCGCTGATCCTGACGGCTGTGTTCATCGGGGTGGTCGGGCTGCTTGCCGGGCTCCTGTTGCACTGGGGCTGGCCCCGGACTCGCAGCCGCGCTGCCGGTGCCCTGCTCGGCGCAGCCACGGCCTCCGCCTTTCTCGCTATGGGCGCGCTGGCTCTGGGCATTTGGAGCGCCTGGCCGCTCTTGGTGTCGGTTGCGGTGGTCCTGGGCGGGGGCCTGCTGGTCGGTGGCGCCATCGGGGCCCGGGCTTGGCCGCCTCGGGGTTCGCAGCGGCTGTCCGGTGCCGACTTGATCGTCGGTCGCGAGGACGGGTTCGGCAAACGGTGAGAACCAGTTCGGCTGTTGAGACTCGCTTGACCGCCTCCTGCCCGCGCCCTAAGCTTGGTTTCACCCCAGCTTGAATCCGTCGGCCCGGCGGCGGCCGGTTCCCCTTCCCGAGGTTCCGCCGGGATGTCTTCCGATGGACCACTGACGCCCGCTCGTCTTCAGGTCATCAAAGACCACTTCGACCACGCGGTCGACCTGCCCGCCGATCAGCGCACCGCCCATCTCCAACAGCTCCGGATCCAGGATGCCGAGCTTGCGGAAGAGGTCCAGTCGTTGCTCGATCAGCATGAGGGCACCGGTTTCGATACGGATGCGTCAGGCGAGGCGCTGCGGCGGGCTGCGGCCGCCTTGGCCGACCCGTGGTCCGGTGCGCGTGTTGGGGTCTATCAGGTGGTCCGCCGGATCGGCGTCGGTGGCATGGGCAGCGTCTATGAAGCCGCCCGCGCAGACGAGGAATACCAGAAGCGGGTTGCCATCAAGTTTCTGCATCGCTACAGCGATGATGACGGCCTTCGGCGTCGCTTCCGGGCTGAGCGGCAGATCCTGGCGAACCTGAATCACCCCAACATCGCGAGCCTGCTCGACGGCGGCGTCACGCCAGACGGACAACCCTACATCGTGATGGAGTACGTCGAGGGTGAGCCGATCAGTCGATGGGCCGATCAGCGACGGCTGTCCGTACGGCAACGCCTGCTGCTGTTCCTGCAGGTATGCCGTGCCGTGCAGTACGCTCACCAGGGCCTCGTCGTCCACCGCGACCTCAAGCCGGGCAACATCCTGGTGACGTCAGACGGGCAGGTCAAGCTGCTCGACTTTGGGATTGCAAAGCTGCTGGCAACGGACGAGGGTTTCGAGGCGTCGCCTGCAACGGCGGCCGACACCCGTGCCTTCACTCCCGATTATGCCTCGCCGGAGCAGGTGCTTGGTCACCCGGTGGGTACCCCTTCGGACGTCTATTCGTTAGGCGTTGTGCTGTTCGAACTGCTGACCGGGAGCCGCCCCTTCGATCTGCGCGGTAAGAGCGCCATCGAAGCGGAGCGCCTTCTTTCCGAAGCTACCCCGTCGAAACCGAGCGCTGTGCTGAATGAAGCGCGACTCGACGCACTGGGCGAGCGCTCCACCCGTCGCGGCCGGGCTCGGCTCGAGGGCGATCTGGACGCCATTGTCCTGATGGCGCTCCGGAAGGAGCCGGAACGCCGCTACGGCTCGGTCGAGCATCTGGCACGGGACATTGGGCACTATCTCGACGGCCTGCCGGTCACAGCGCGGCCGGAGAGTTTCGGGTATCGCCTCCGCAAGCTGGTCCGCCGGCATCGAGCCGAGGCCGCCGCACTGGGGCTGGCTGGGCTGTTCCTGATCGGTGGCCTGATTGCCACGACGCTCAAGGCCCGCGAGGCGGAGCGAGAGCGGGCGCTGGCTACGGAAGTAAAAGGATTTCTGACCACGATGCTGGTTGCTGCGAATCCAGCCTCCCTGGGCCGTGATGTCACGATGCGCGCGGTGCTGGACACCGCCGCCGTTCGGGCCGATACCCTGCGCCAGCGGCCCGAGCTGGAAGCCGACATCCGTGGTATCATCGGCGGCACCTACCTCGGTCTCGGCGAATTCGCCGCAGCCGAGGGTCAGTTCCTCGCCGCGCTAGCTGCGCGGCAGCGAATGGTTCCGGATGATCCGCGTGAGACGGCGCTCGCGGTGGTCCAGCTGGCCACTGCGGTCGAGCTTCAGGGTCGTTACGGCGAGGCTGATTCGATGCATCGCGTGGCGCTCGCAATCTATCCGCTCGATCGCGATGAGGGTCTTGCCGCCGCCAATCACGCCGACAGTCGTGGCCGGATCCTGCTTCGGCTGGGGAATCTCGGCGAGGCCGAGCCGCTGCTGGCGCGGGCCCTCGAGCTGTATCAGCGGCACGCGGCGGGCAACGATTCGGTCCTCGCCTATGCGTATGCCAATCTGGGTGTAGCTGCCGGCGAACTGGGGCAGGACGTCCGGGCAGAGAGCCTGCTCGTGTTGGCGGTCGAAACGGCGCGTCGCGCCCACGGCGAGGTGCACCCGCTGGTCGCGGCCGTCCTGTCACCCCTGGCGTCGATCCGAGAGCGCACCGCGACGTTCGAGCTGGCTGATTCGACCTTTCGGGCCACTCTCGATATGCGACGCCAGTTGCTTGGTACCGAGCATCCTGAGTATGCCTGGACGCTGTACAGCTACGCCGACTTCCTGCTGCGCGCGACGCGAGATTCTGAGGCCGCCTTTCACGCTCGAGAGGTGATCGCTTTGCGACACCGGTCGCTCGGCGAAGCGCACCCCCTGGTTGCGGCGTCGATGGGGGTCCTGGGACGAGCACTGGACCGACTCGACTCGCTCGCTGCGGGCGAACGCTGGCTGCGCGAGAGCCTGGCCCTTCGGAGGGCACATCTTCCCGAAGGCCATTGGCTGATTGCATCGAGCGAGAGCATCCTGGGCGAGCACCTGGGCCTTGCGGGCAAGTACGCTGAGGCCGAGCAACTGCTCCTTGCGAGTGAGCGCCGACTGGTCGAACTGCGCGGCGAGACCGCTCCGGTCGTGGCTGATGCCCGAAAGCGGCTCGTTGATCTGTATCGGGCCTGGGGCAAGCCCGCCGAGGTCGCGGAGTGGGAGACCAATTACGCGCGAGCGGCTCGAGGTCCGGGATCGTAATGGCTGGCCTCCTGCTTCGGATTCGCTGATGTACTATACCGAACGCTCCGCCCCTCCGCCGCTCGATAGCGTGATTCGCTGTTTCTGGTTCATGCGGGGGGAGTACACCCACGGGTCGGTGCAGCCGGTCGTTGCGGACGGTCGCTGTGAGGTCGTCCTCCATCTGGCTGACCCCTTTCTGCGGTGCTCGCCTGACGGATCGACCGAACTTCAGCCCCGCACGCTGGTTGCGGGGCAGATGACCGCGCCCCTGCAGCTCCAGCCGACCGGGATCATCGACATCATTGGCATCCGGTTTCGGACGGCCGCCGCACCAGCCCTGCTCGGCGTACCAATCGTCGAGCTGACTGACCGGGTCGTCGCCCTGGCCGACTGTGATCGTTCGCTTGCGGTGTCGTTGACTGCGGCCGCGGAGAGTTCGGCCGACATCGATGCCCGGGTCGCAGCGCTGTCGGCAGTGATCGGCCGCGCCTGGCGTTCACGGCTCGATCCGCTGGCGCTTGCCGCGGTCCGTGCCCTGAACGACCGTGGGGCACCGACGGTTAGTGAGGTGGCGCAGCATCTTGGTGTCACTCTGCGCACGCTGGAACGGCGGGTCGGGCTTGCCACGGGGCTCGCCCCAGCACCTCTGCGCCGGGTGCTTCGGTTTCGGCGCACCTTCGCGATGCTGGATCGAGCCGGAAGTGGCTGGGCTCGGGTGGCGGCGACATGCGGTTACTATGATCAGGCACATCTGATCCGCGAGTTTCGCCGCTTTGCGGGGGTTGCTCCGCAGCAGTTCTTCGGCGGCAGGTCCGAGATGGCCTGCTTCTTCATGGGCTACGATCAGGACGCATGAGCCGCCGTGATGTCGCATTTGTCCAAGACGAGAACTGCCTCGGACCGTACTATGATGCCGACCATTTGATCCGAGGGAAGCATGTCTGACCTGCGCGATGCCCGGTGGGCGGCCGTAGCGGTGATAGTTTTCGGTTGGGCTGGAGCAGACTTGCCGGCGCAGGATGATCCGCTGGCCCGGATCGGCTGGCTGGCGGGGTGCTGGGAGGCTCGGTCGGGTAACCGGGTCACCACGGAAACCTGGATGATGCCATCCGGGGGGCTGATGGTGGGCGGCGCGCGGACGGTGGTCGGTGGTGTAGCCCGATCGTTCGAACACCTTCGGATTCGAGCTGACGGCACACGGCTGGTGTATGTCGCAATACCTTCAGGTCAGCGCGAAACGGCCTTTCCGTCGACGCACCTGTCGGATACGCTGGTCGTCTTCGAGAATCCCGAGCACGATTTTCCGCAGCGAATCGCCTATCGACGCGCGGGTGCCGATTCGGTGGTGGCCCGGGTCGAGGGTCCGGCGCCTGGCGGCGGCACGCGAGGGTTCAACGTGCCGATGGCTCGGACTGGATGCTCCGTTGCAGTGCGGACGGTGGGCCCCTCCTTGCCTTCGCGCGATGGCGGCCTACCCTGACGCCAACCCGGTAGAAAGGAACCAACGCTCGATGCAATGGAGCTGGAGGGCAAGCGCGCTGATCGCGACGGTGCTGATCGCTGCCTGCGGTGCCAGGTCGCCTGCCGCCGAGTGGGTTGTGATCGAGCCACCGCCGGATGGCGCGGGCCAGGCCGTGACGATTGTCGGGACTGTTCGACATCTCGACCTCGAGGGCGGCCTCTATGTGATCACGAACTCGGAGGGAATCAACTACAACCCGACGAACCTTCCAGGAGGCTTCCGCGTCGATGGGAAAGCCGTCGAGGCGGAGGGGCTTCAGCGGGACGACATGGTCTCGATCGGTATGGTGGGGCCGATCGTCGATATCGTCCGGATCCGCGAACGGCCGTCATCGCCCTGATGCTGGTGGCGGACCTCCGGCCTCGGGGGTGACTGGAGCGAGCTGGCCGCGAATGTCCTGATGGGGAACGGGGCTCAGCTGGCGGTGCGGGTCCGATCGAGCTCGAACCAGTTGGCCACCAGCGTCGCTGCCACGACCACCGTTACCAGCGCCACTCCCGGAACCAGTCCAACCCAGGGAGCGTTGACGATGGTGTCGCGCCCCGAGGCAATCAGGGTTCCCCACGAACTGACCGGCGGCTGAACGCCGAGCCCAAGGAACGAGAGTCCGGCCTCGAGGGTGATTGCGTTCCCGATGCCGAGCGTCGCGGCCGCCAGGAGAGGGGAAGCGGCGTTCGGGAGCACGTGCCGGGCAAACACCCGTGCGCGGCTGGCGCCGAGTGCCCGGGCGCTTTCGGTGTAGGGACGCTTGAGCTGCACCAGTGCCTCGCCGTAGGTCAGCCGCGCAATCGGCATCCAGCCGGTCAGGCCGAGGGTCAGGACGACCAGGGTGGCGCTGGGCTGCCAAAGGGCCGCAAGCAAGAGCAGAATGACCACGCGAGGGAGCGCCAGGGCAAAATCCGTGACACCCAGGACCAGCCTGGCTGGCCAGCCACGCAGGATCGCAGCAAGCCCACCCATGATGACCCCAAGGATCAGGGAGACTGCCGTGGCCAGCGCGGCGACCAGCAGCGACATTCGCGCGCCGTGGACGAGGCGGCTCCAGACGTCGCGGCCCAGTCTGTCAGTGCCCAGCAAGTGAAAGACGCCGAACTGATCGACGGTCAGCGGGGCGAGAAACCGGGTGGCGACGACATCGGTCACGTCCGAGGGACCGACCGGCGTGATCCAAGGCGCGAAGAGTGCCCCGGTCACGAAGATGGCGAGGATGGCTGTCCCGACCCGGGCTCCCGTCGTCATGCGCGTGCCCTGGGGTCGACCCGGTGGAGCAGCACCTCGGCGGCGACGCTACCCAGGACCACCATGATGGCGCTGATGGTGGTGGCCGCCATGACGACAGGATAGTCGCGCGCCTGTACCGCCTGGATCAGGACCGATCCGATCCCGGGCCAGGCAAAGACCCCCTCGACGAACACGGCGCCCGAAAACAAGGCTGGAAGCGACAGGCCGAGCAGTGTCACGACCGGAATCAGTCCGTTACGCAGGTGATGACGCAACAGCACCCGCCAGAACCCGGCACCTTTGGCCCGGGCCAGCATCAGGTACGGTTCGGTTGCCACGGCGCGGAGCGTACCGCGGGTATAGCGGGCCGTGGTACCGATTCCGATCAGCGTCAGCGTGGCAAGCGGAAGAATCAGGTGATTGAGCCGATCGGCCAGGCGCGCCCCTGGGGACAGGAAGTCGGCGTCGAGTCCCGCCGCGCCGAACGCGGGCAGCCAGCCCAGCGCATAGGTAAAGACCATGATCAACACGAATGCTAGCCAGTAGCCGGGAAGCGCGGCCAGCACGATCGACACCCAGGACCAGAAGCCGTCGACGGCACGCCGGGTGGTGGTCGCCTGAATCGCTGCGACGGCAATGCCGATCAGGTAGCTGAGCAGAATGGAGAGGCCGACCAGAATGGCCGTTGCCGGCCAGGCGTCCCAGATCATCCGCCCCACCGGTCGGCCGGTGGCCAGGCTGGTGCCGAAGTCGGCGCGGACGGCCCGGCCGACCCATCGGATGTACTGCTCCCCGATCGGGCGGTCGAGCCCCATCGAACTCCGGACGGCTGCGAGTTCTGCCGGCGTTGCATTGGGGCCAAGCAGGTGGGCAACCGGGTCACCCGGCGCCACCCTGAGCAGGACGAATGTCAGCGTGACGACGCCCAGAACGACGAGCGGGGCGCGGATCATGCCGAACTGGAGGCCTCGCGGCATGAAGGAATCTAAATTCAAGGCGTGCCCCCTCGCGCCCTGGTTCCCACCGTCTTCCTGGCCCTGACCCTCGCGGGATGCGGTTCGTCTGAATCGCGTCGTCCGGGGACGGTCATCATGGCGTCCGGGGCCGACCTCCAGAGTATGAATGCGGTGGTGACGAGCCACCCTTTTGCACGGCAGGTGCAACGCTATGTCCTGCTGACGACCCTGGTCCGCTACGACAGCGCCATGGCGGTCGAGCCCTACCTGGCGCGGCGCTGGCAGTGGTCGGCAGGGGGGACGACCCTGACATTCTTCCTCTATCCGCACCTCAAGTGGCACGATGGGCGCCCGACCACGGCCAACGATGCCGCGTTTACGATCATGGTGGCGCAGGACTCGACCACCGGGTACCCTCGACGCAGTGACCTTCGCGAGCTGATCGATGCGGTTGCCCTCGACGACACCACGCTGTCGCTGGAGTTCGACCGGCCGCAGGCTCGGATTCCGGATGTCCTGACCGATTTGGCCATTCTGCCCGAGCACCTGCTGGCCGGGACCCTTCCAGCCGAGATGCGCCGGGCCGACTGGAATCGGCGACCGATCGGGAACGGGCCGTTTCGATTCGTACGCCATGAGCCCAACCGACGCTGGGTTTTCGAGGCCAATCCGGCCTTTCCGCCAGCGCTCGGTGGCCGGCCGGGAATCGATCGGCTGGTGGTGGCCGTGGTCGACGAACCGATGACCAAGCTGGCCGCGCTGGCCTCGACCGAGCTGGACTTTGCCGGGATCCAACCGGCTCATGCTGAGTTCGTGCGGCGGAATCCGGATCTCGAGGTGCTGGACTACCCCTTGCTCTTCAGTCAGGCACTGGTCTTCAATGCGCGCCGAGCGCCATTCGATCGGGTCGAGATTCGGCGCGCAATTGCGATGGCGGTCGACCGAGCCGCGATTGTGGACGGTTACACATTCGGATTCGCAAGCCCGGCCGCCGGTCCGCTTCCGCCGGAGCTCGATCCCGATCAGGTTCCCGCCCTCTATGCGCCGGGTCGTGCCCGCGTCCTGCTCGGCGACACCCTTCGGTTCGAGCTGCTGACCGTGGGCAGCGGCGAGGCGGCGCTGGAGCAGCTGATTCAGCAGCAGCTTGGTCGGATCCAGATCCAGGTGACCATCCGCCAGCTCGAACTCGCAACCTTCCTCGAACGGGTCCAGGGTGCGCGTGACTTCGATGCCGCGGTGATGGGTATTTCGGGCGATCTGCAACTGGGCTACCTTCGATCGCTGCTCGACTTGTCCGGTGTGACTGCCGCGGGAAGCGGCGCCGCCCTGCTGCCGATCTACGCCGATTCGGTGCCGGCAACCTTTCTGTATCATGCGCGCGGAGTCCAGGGCATGAATCGTCGGATCACCGGAGTGCGGATGGACCTGCGAGGCGAGCTCGCCACCCTGATGCAATGGCGGTTGCGATGACGATCCGAAGCTCGGCGCCGGTTCGGCTCGATTTCGCCGGCGGCTGGACCGACGTGGCGCCTTTCACCGATCAGGAGCGCGGCGCCGTCGTTAACGCCGCTATCGAGCTCCGCGCCGAGGTCACGCTGCAACTGGGCGGTGAGGGCTTCCGACTCGAGTCGCTCGAAACGGGACGGTCGGTCGAGATCCCCAACATGGCGACACTGACGCTGAACGGTGATCTCGACCTGCTCAAGGCGGCAGTGCGGATGTACCGGCCGGGTCCCTGCCGATTGCAGACCCGGTCTGACGCCCCCCAGGGCGGTGGCCTTGGTGGATCCGGAGCGCTGGACGTCGCGCTGGTCGCGGCGCTGGAGCGCGGGCTGGGCCGATTTCCATCGCCGGCCGAGCTGGCCCATCGTGCCTGGGACCTCGAGGCCCGACAGCTGGGCATACCGGGAGGCAAACAGGATCAGTTTGCGGCTGCCCTCGGTGGCTTCCATCATCTGACGTTTTCGGGCAACGAGGTGGCTGCCGTTCCGATTGCGCTGCCCGCCGGTTTTGCCGATCACTTGGCGCAGTCGATTCTGCTCTGCTACACGGGTGAATCCCGGTTGTCAGGGCGGACCATCGCGCGCGTGATGTCCCGATACGCAGCAGGCAATGCCGAAGTCGTCGGCGCCCTGCGCGGGATGGTCGAGGTGGCTGACCTCCTCGTGGCAGGGCTGGAGGGAGGCAGCCTGGCCGACGTGGCCCGCCTCGTTCAGCGCAACTGGTCCCTCCAGCAGGACCTGGACGAGGGTATGTGCACGCCGACAATGGCCGCGCTTGAACAGGCGATGCGTGATGCGGGTGCCCTGGGCGGCAAGGCCGCCGGATCGGGTGCGGGAGGAACGATGTTCTTTGTCTTCGATACGCCGGCCCGGGCCGCGGCTGCGCGCACGACGGTTCAGGGCGTAACCTATTTGCCAGTCAGCTGGGCAGTAGAAGGAGTCCGGGTGTGGTAACGATCGAGACCCTCGAGGCGCGCCGCGCCCTTGCTGATGCCGGAGACCTTGCCGCACTCAAGGCTCGGCTGATCGAACGCGCGCAACCGCTGATCGACCGCCTGCCCCCGCTGCCCGAGATCAAGGCGACGATGTCCGCCTCTGGCGGGGTTCACCCCGAGACTGGCGAGCAGCTCGAGTTCGATCCCTATCGCCCGCACGAGCACCGGGCCTTCGGCTCCGGTCGAGTGGCCAGCGGAGAGCGGCATCACGCTCACTGGGCTCGGGCCCAGCACCTGTGGGTCGCGGAACGTGCTGCGCACCTTGCTACTGTCGCCTCCTTCACGGATGACGAGCGTGCGGCCGACCGCGCCCGCGAGTTGCTGGCGCACTACTTCGACCGTTACCACGCTTTTCCCAATCGCGACAACGTGCTCGGCCCGAGCCATCTTTTCTTCTCGACCTACCTCGAGTCGATCTGGGTGCTCAACTACCTCGCTGCAGCCTTCATTCTCAGAGAGAAGGGCTGGCTCAGCGACGAGGAGATCGAAGCGGTCGGCGCGATTGCGGACGAGGCAGCGCAGCTGATCGGCGAGTTCGACGAGGGCGGCAGCAATCGCCAGGTCTGGAACAGCGCCGCCCTCGTCGCGATTGCCGTCTGGTTCGGCGATGAAGAGCTGGCCCAGTCCGCCATTACTGGCCGTACGGGCATTCTCGGCCACCTGACCGACGGTTTCGGTGACGACGGCATGTGGACCGAGGGAGAGAACTATCACCTCTTTGCCGTGCGCGGCCTGCTGACCGGGTTGTTCTGGGCTCAGGTGCTCGGCGCCGATCTCCTCGAGGATCCGAGACTTCGGGCTCAGCTGGGCCGCGCCCTGATGGCGCCGGCAGCAACGGCGTTGCCGGATTTCACGTTTCCCGCGCGCAAGGATTCGCGGTTCGGCGTCTCGCTGGCCCACCCAGCCTATCTCGAATGCTGGGAAATGGGGCTTTCCCTGCTCGGTGAGGATGCGCCCGAGGCGCTGCCTGCGTGGCTGGCGACCCTGTACCGCCTGCCGCACAGCGCAGCCCTGACGTACGATGCGTACCTTCACGATGCCGGCGAGCCAGCGCGGGAGCTGACGGGGCGTGCCGACCTGTCGTGGTGGATGCTGTGGAGTATGACGCCGACGTTGCCGGCGGTGGATCCTTTCGAGTCGACCAGCGGCCTGCTGAGGCAGCAGGGCGTCGCGGTACTCAGGCGGGGCGTCCGCTACCTGGCGCTCGAGTGCGGCCGATTCGCGGGAGGGCATGACCATCCTGACCGGCTGCATCTGACCCTGCACGCCGATGGGATACACTGGCTGGCTGATCCTGGCACCGGGTCCTATGTCACCAGAGACCTGTTCTGGTATCGGTCGACGCTGGCGCACAATGCCCCGCTGCTCGATGGACAGTCGCAGCAGACGGGCGATGCCCGGTGCGCCGCCTTCGAGGACAAGGGCGAGTGGGGTTGGATCGCGGCCGAATACCGGTCGCTTCGTCGCACGGTGGTGTCGGGACCGGATTGGATTCTCGATCTGGTCGACCTCACCGGATCGGACGAGCGTGACCTCTGGTTGCCGTGGCATCTCGGGGGCGACACCCGGGTCGAGACATCCGGTCAGTGGGAGTCCGTCGACTGGCAGCACGAGTTCGTGCGCAATCCGGAGCGATTCGTCGTGGCTCATGGAACCGACACCGTCGTTGCGGCAAGCCAGGGCGGCCGTACGCTTCGGCTCCACCTGATCGGTGGCGAGGTGGTGCGGGCAACGGCGCCGGGCCTCCCGGGCCAGGCGGAACGGGTGTTCTACTTGGTGCGCGGTCGCGGCGCCAGTACGCGGCTTGCCGCCCTGGTGGATCTGAGCGGTGCAGTCCAGGAGGTGCGGGTCGGCCCCGATCGGGCAGTCGTGGTCCAGCCTGCAGGAGCCACGACGATTCGTCTCGCTTCAGGCTCGGTCACGATCGAGTCTCCCGGCGGAGGGATAGCGCTGGCCGGCAGCGTCTCGAATCCGCCTTCGGCAAAGCCTTTGATGGCGCAGCGACCGCTCCGCGCCGATGGCCATGTGATTCACATCGATGCCGCCCCGGCGCTGGACGGCACGCTCGACGGGTTCGAAACCAGTGCTCCGCTCGAGATGGGTGATGAGGGACACTACTTCCGCAGCGAAGAGCCCTATCAGGATCCCGAGCAGTTCAGCGCAACTGCGTATGTCAACTCGGACTTGGAGCGGCTCTACCTCGCGGTCGTAGTGACGAAGCCGGACTTCCTGGTTCGCGGTGCGGATGCGCCGCCGCTCGATCTCGACAACGAGCAGGACGATATCCATTCCGACGGTATCCAGGTGTACTATCGGACCTCGACCGGTACGGCGCATGCGTATCTGATCCGGCCGACCGAGAGTGGGGGCATTCTGGCGCGGCCGATTCCGGGTTCCGCATCGCAGCTGGTGGAGCTGACCGGCGCCTCGGAGCGTACTGAGGATGGCTATGTCGTGACGGTTGCCTTGCCTTGTGAAGGTTTGAGCGCGGCTCCCGAACGTGCAACCATGGACTTCGATATCTGTGTCAACGAGATGCGCGAGGGCCGGATCCGACGCGCGGGCCAGCTGGTGTGGGGTGGTGGCGGCGGCTGGGTCTATCTCCGCGGCGACCGACGCGCCGAAGCCTTCTGGGGCCTGTTGAGTCTGGCGTGACGCGTCTTGCCGGCGGGACTTCGACCGGAAGCAAGCGACCCGAGGCGTTGTACGGGGCGGCTGCTCCGAGCGACCTGCCGATTCGGATGATTCGCAGCTATGATGCGCAGGTCGTTGCGGAGGATGGCCGCACCTATCTCGACTTTATCGCCGCGCTTGGCGCCGTCTCACTCGGCTATGCGCATCCGGCTGTCGTGGCCGCGGCGCAGGACGCCGTGGCGCGGGGCACTGTCGGCTCGCTGGCCCCGCGTGATGAAGAGGCGCTGGCCGCCCGTCTCGTCGAGACCATTCCCTGGCTCGAGCAGGTTCGCTTCCTCAAGACAGGTGCCGAAGCCGTGGCTGCTGCAGTACGACTGGCGCGGGCAGCCACCGGGCGCGACCTTGTGCTGGGGGCAGGCTATCACGGATGGCTCGACCTGACCAGCGATGCCCCGGGGGTTCCGGCAGCTGTGCAACGCGGTTTTCGGCGACTGCCCTTCAACGACTCCGAGGCAGCGCGACACTTGATTCGGAAGAGCGGCAATGCCCTGGCAGCGGTGGTCATCGAGCCGGTCGTGGATGGGGCGCCCTCGGTCGAGTGGCTTCGTGTCCTTCGAGACGAAACGGCTCAGGTCGGAGCTGTCCTCATCTACGACGAGATCAAAACCGGCTTTCGGGTCGCGCTGGGAGGGGCGGCCGAGCGCTGGGGAGTCGTTCCCGACCTGGCAGTCTATGGCAAGGCACTCGGCAATGGGTTCCCCATCGCCGCGGTCGGGGGAGTCGGCAGGGTCATGGATCAGGTCGGCCGCACCTGGATCTCGTCGACCCTGGCCACGGAGTACGTTTCACTCGCAGCCGCTCGCGCGGCCGTCGATGAGTCGGTTCGAGTCGGGCTTCCCGCGATCCTCGGCCGGCTGGGCCAACGTCTCTACGACGGGCTTGCGGCCATCGCGACCCGGCATCCCGGTCTGGTAGCTGGGGTACGCGGCATTCCGGAGATGTGTTATCTCGCCTGGCACGACCCAGCCGTTGGTGCGGAGGTCGCCATCGAGGCGGCACGGCGGGGCCTGCTGTTCAAGCGCACCGCGTACAACTTCGTCACGCTGGCGCACGCCGAGGCTGACATCGATCGGTGCCTGACGGTCGTCGCTGCGATTCTGGACGAACGGGCGAGCTGAGACTGCCATGCTGATCGACGTTCACGCGCACTTCTATCATCGTGAGTCGGGCCGTCTCGACGGCCCGGCGCGTAACGCGAGTCGGCTGGCCGCCGGTGAGCGCATCGGGATCAGCTGGCATGTTGCCTCGGTGCTGGGTAGCTGGGGACACACTTCGCCGACGTACTTTCCGTCGCCTGACGATCTCGACACGGCCAACGAGACCCTGCTCGACCTGACGCGAGCCCATCCGACCCGGATCAAGGGGTACGTCTGCCTCAATCCGAATTATACGGATCACGCCCTGACCTCGATCGATCGTTGCGCGGCCGCCGGTATGATCGGCATCAAGCTCGCGGCCAGTCGCCGTGCGGACGATCCGCTGCTCGATCCGATCGCGCATGAGGCAGCGCGCCGCGGCTTGCCTGTGCTCCACCACATCTGGCAGAATCGCCGGCGAGACTGGCCCGGTCAGGAAGCGTCAGATGCCGCCGAGCTCGCGCGCCTGGCGCGGCGCCATCCCGCCGCGACCTTCATTCTGGCGCACATCGGCGGCGGGGGTGACTGGCTGCACAGCTTACATGCCGTTCGCGCGCTGTCCAACGTCATGGTCGACCTGTCCGGCAGCGGCGTCGACAGCGGGATGCTCGAGGCGTGCGTTCGATCGGTCGGCGCTGACCGGTTGCTCTGGGGTGCGGACCTGACCCTGTGCACCGGCTGGGCCAAGCTGCGGTACCTCCAGCATTGGCTGCTGCCCGATCAGGTCGAGCGGATCACCTGGCGCAATGCCGCGAGCATCTTTCCACCCGGCAGCTTCGGAGTCTGACGATGCGGATCGACGTCAACGCCTTCGTCGGGCACTACCCGTTTCGGCGCGTCGAAGGCGGTGCACCGGAGCAACTGCTCGCTGCCATGGATCGCGTCGAGATCGATCAGGCCTGGGTTGGCAACCTGCCCGCCGTATTCTGGCGTGACCCGACCGAAGGCAACGAAACGCTGTACCGGATCGCCGCTGCACACGACCGCCTGAAGCCGATGCCTGCTGTGCACCCCGGCCTCGACGGCTGGCGGGAGGTGCTGGCGGAGGCTGCCGACCGGGGTGCTCCGGCGGTGCGAGTCGACCCGCTCTTCTACGGTATCGCTCCGCTTGGTCCGGAGATGGCGGCGGTGGCGACCGAGGCCGGTCGGCTCGGCCTGCCCTTGGTCCTGGCTGTCAAGCTGGAGGACGGGCGGCAACGGCATCCCAACGATGGCAGCGCCGACCTGACATCGGCGGTGATCAGGGGACTGGTCCGCTTGGATGAACGCGCTCGGTTCATCGTCACGCACGCCGATCGGGACTGCGTCGAGCAGGTTCACTACGGTTCGACGCCAGACGAGGCGGCACGGGTGCTCTGGGACATCTGCTGGCTCTGGGGGCCACCCCAGGACGACCTCGAGCACCTGGTGCGCACCATCGGGCCGGACCGATTCTGTTTCGGGACCGGGATGCCCCTTCGGATTCCCGAGTCGAGCGTTGCCAAGCTCGAGTTGCTGGACCTTCCGCACGAAACCCGTCAGACAATCGACGGGGGCAACGCACGGCGCTTTCAGCGTCAATGATCGAGCCAGCGATCGAGCCCCTCCGCCACAAACTCGTCGTCATTGAGAAACGGATACGCTGCGAGTACGCGGTCGACTTCGCGACTCTGGCCGGGTGACAGGCGTTCCCGTTCGTCGAGGCATCGGGTGGTGGCGAGGAGGCCCTGGCGGCGCAGGACCTCATGGATGCCGGGAATGCAGCCGCGGTAGCCGTTGGCAGCATCGAAGATGGCCGCATTCACGTCCGTCGTCGCGGCGCTGAGTGCGAGGAGGTCGGCAGGGATCCCGTCGACGGCCGCGCGGCATCGCTCGACGAGCTGGACCGCTCGGCGGGTCCAGTATGCCCAATGACCAAGCAGGCCACCCACCATCCGGACGGTGCGCCACTCGCCCTGGTCATCCCGGAGCCAGAAGGGCGTTGTCAGGTCGGCAACGATATTGTCATCGTTACCCGTGTACAGCGCGATCTCCGCGGCTCGGCCCGACTCGACCACCGCGCGCACCACATCGAGGGTCGCGTACCGATCGAACGGAGCGACCTTGATGGCAACCACGGCCTCGAGCTCGGCGAACCGTCGCCAGAAACGGTAGCCCAGCTGGCGGCCACCTGCCGCCGGTTGCAGATAGAAGCCGACGAGCGGTAGGGCCTCGCCCACAGCGCGCGCATGCCGGATCAGTGCCGAATCGGTCCAATCGTCGAGTCCGCCAAGGCTGAGCAGCCCGGCATCGTAGCCGAGGGTTCGGGCCACGGTCGCCTCGTGGAGGGCCTGGCGGGTATCGCCCACGATACCGGCGATGCCGATGAAGCGGCCCGCCTGCTTCCGGCGTCGGATCACATCCGCGGCAAGAGAAAGGACCGGACCGTAGAGGTCGATTCCACGTCGCCGAATCGCGAACTGTGTCGTGTGTACACCGACCGCCACGCCTGCCGCCCCAGCGTCACGATAGTATCGAGTCAGCGCCAGCTGGCGGCGCTCGTCGAGCTTGCCGGTCCGGGTCAGCGCCAGGGGATGGGCTGGAATCACACCACCTTCGAGCAGCGCAGCGCGAACCTCGGCTATGCGGTTTGACATACCTTGCGCATCAAAATGCGCCCCTCCGTTCTTCAAAACGGGTCGGCTTGCCAAGCGAGCGCCCGCCGCTGTCGACCCACCGGACGATCCGGTCGACCATGGCTTCGACGTCGACCGAGGGCGGTCCGAACACACGTTCCATGAGTGACGCATTCGACAACAGCGCCGAGGGCTCTTCCGCACCCCTGAAGACGGGGTCAACGCCCCACCGGGCGCCGAAGCGCTCCGCCAGCGAGCGAACCGACAGGGCCGGTCGTCCGGTGACGTTGATGACGAACGGCGGTGCCGCCACATACTCGAGCGCCCGAAGCGCGATGGCATTGGCGTCCCGCTGCCAGATCACGTTGACGCGACCCATGGCGAGGCTGATCGGTTCCCGGCGACGGACCCGATCGGCAATGTCCCGGAGCACCCCGTAACGCGGCTCGATCGCGTAGTTGATGCGAAGGATCGCGGACCGGGTGCCGTGCCTCTCGCCAGCATACTCGAAAATCCGCTCTCGCGCGAGCGCGGACTGGGCATACTCGCCGACCGGGCCGACCGGATCGCTCTCGGTCGGCCCCTCACTCTCCAGGGGCCAGAACGGATAGACATTACCCGTCGAGAACACCACCAGGCGCGCTCCCCGGTAGCGGGTGACCACCAGGCCGGGGAGCAGGGCATTGACCGCCCAGGTGCGCGCGGTGTCGCCCGTGGTGCCGAACTTCTGTCCGGCCATGAAGATCACGTTGGGGGCGTCGGGCAGACCGTTCAGATCGGTGTCGAGCAGGTCGGCCCTGATGCATCGGGCTCCCGCGGCCTCGATGGCCAAGCGTGCGCCGGGATCGCTGAAACGCGCGACGGCCACGATCTGTCGCCGATTGCCGGAGGCATCCGAAGCCCGAACCGCCAGCTGCGCTAAGGTCGGCCCCATCTTGCCGCCGGCGCCCAGAATGACGATGTCGCCCTCGATCCGGCGCATCGCCTCGATCAGATCCGGGGTCGGCTCGGACAGCTCACATTCCAGCGCGGTCTCGTCGGCCATCCAGGAACGATAGTCGCTCCTCTCGGCGCGATGTAGATTGGACGGACCTCAAGGAGAAGCCCCCCATGCGTCACGTCCGACATCTCTGCTGCCTCGCGGTAGGAGGTCTTATGCTGCTCGGTGACCCGACTGGCGCCGCGGCTCAAGCGCCGAAGCCGTCGCTCGCCGGCCGATCGACCGTCTATGCTCCCAATGGCGCGGTGGCCACCAGCCAACCGCTGGCGACCGCGGCCGGCCTCGCTGTGCTCGAACGAGGTGGCAACGCCATCGACGCGGCCGTTACGGCCGCCGCCGTCCTGACGGTCGTCGAGCCGATGATGACGGGTGCGGGCGGCGACCTGTTCGCGCTGTTCTGGTCGGCCAAGGAGGGCCGGCTCGTCGGCCTCAACGCCAGCGGGCGTTCGGGGTCACTGGCGTCGCGAAAGACCATGCTGGACCGCGGCCACAAGGCAATGCCGGCTTCCGGTGCCGAGCTCGTGACGGTGCCCGGAGCGCTGGCCGGTTGGCAGGACCTCCTTGCCAAACATGGGACGCTAACCCTCGCCGAGGCGCTCGCGCCCGCGATCAGGATTGCCGAGCAGGGCTTTCCCGTCACCCCGATCATTGCGGAAGACTGGGCCGAGTCGGCCAGTACCCTCGACGAAGCGGGGCGGGCAGCCTACCTGCCTGGCGGGGTTGCCCCAAAAGCCGGCGAGTGGATGACGGTCCCCGACCTGGCGCGCAGCTACCGGTTGATTGCCAAGGAAGGAATCGGTGTCTTCTACGGCGGTTCTCTCGGTGCGCAGATCGCTCGGCGGGTGCAGGATCTGGGCGGGTTCATCACCGTCGACGACCTGAAGCGTCATACCAACGATTGGGTGACCCCGATGTCGGTGCCGTTCAAGGGGCACCGACTCTACGAGCTGCCGCCGAACGGCCAGGGCATCGCGGCGCTGGAGATGCTGCGCATCCTGGAGCCCTATGATCTGGCGGCCATGGGGCACAACTCCGCCGACTATCTCCATCACCTGATCGAAGCCAAGAAACTGGCCTATGCCGACTTGGCCCAGTTCGTCGGCGATCCCAAGACCATGAAGGTACCGGCCGAGTATCTCTTGTCGGACGGGTTCATCGCGCAGCGCAGGTCTCGGCTCGATCCCGCCCGCGCGTCGACGCAAGTCGATCCTGGTCCTGCCCTGACCTCGAGTGAGACGATCTACCTCACCACTGCGGATCGCGACGGCAACATGGTGTCGTTCATCAACAGCATCTACTCCCTGTTCGGTTCCGGCGTCGTCGTTCCGGGTACGGGCATCATCCTGCACAACCGTGGCGGCGGGTTTACGCTCGATGAGGGACTGCCTAACACGTTTGCCCCGAACATCCGCCCGTTTCATACCATCATTCCCGCCTTTGTGACCAAGATCGGCGCGAATGGCGTTGAGACACCGTGGATGAGTTATGGTGTCATGGGTGGCGCGATCCAGGCGCAGGGACATGTCCAGGTCCTGCTCAACCTGCTCACCTTCGGCATGGAACTGCAGGACGCGCTCGACCAGGCAAGGTTCCGGCATTTCACTGGCGTGCGGGTTGGCCTCGAATGGCCCATTCCGGAGTCGGTTCGGGCCGAGCTCAAGCGACGCGGGCATGACGTGATCGACCTGGTCCGGGGCTCGGCCGGAGGGGCGCAGGCAATCATTCGGCTGGATCGAGGCTACGCCGCAGCCTCCGATCCGCGCAAAGACGGCATGGCGGCGGGGCACTGACCAATGACGATTCGCAACCTGGTCGTATCGATCTCGCTGGCCGCAGTCGCACCGCTTGCCGCGCAGGATGGAGGCCCGGCGCCGTTCCACATCGACTCACTCAAGACGCCGACCCGGCTGCTGGAGTTTACGGCCACGGAAGGAACCTGGATCAGTGCCGACGTCTCACCCGACGGGCGCCGAGTCGTGTTCGATCTGCTTGGACATCTCTATGAGATGCCGATCGAGGGCGGCAACGCCGTCGCTCTGACGCAGGGCCGCTCGTTCAATCACCTCCCGCGTTACAGTCCCGACGGACGCCAGATTCTTTTCACCTCCGATCGCGGCGGGAAAGAGGAGCTCTGGTTGCTGGTGCGCGGCACCGACTCGGTGTATCGGTTTGCCTCGTTCGACAGCCGCACGTTTCTGGGAAGCTGGTCTCGTGATGGACGCTATGCCTACGCCGGCACCATGGATCTCGGCGCCAGGTTCGGCGCCACCCGGGTCGATCGCCACGGATCGCGAGTTACCTTGCTCAGCAACGCGATCTTCGGGATTGCCTCTCACTTCTCCGAGCATCCCAACAACGGCAAGGTCTACTTCGCGGAAGCAGCCGGGCCGCTGTACCAGTCGGGCTATCGGATCAGGACTTACGATCTGACCACCGGTGCAGTCAGCACGTACATCGAACGGCCCGGTGGCGCAGCCAGTCCGCTGGTGTCTCCCGATGGCAACTGGCTGGCCTACGTGCATCGCGCTGACCTCGAAACGGTACTGGTGCTCCACGACCTGGCGACGCAGCGGGAGCGGGTCCTCGTGTCGAAGCTCGACCACGATCGGATGGAGTCCGGACCCGGCGGCACCTACGGCGTCTATCCCCTGATGAGCTGGACGCCCGACGGCAAAGCAATCGTCTTCTCCTCAGGCGGCAAGCTCAACTCGGTCGAGCTGGCGACGGGTGCCGTGCGCGCCATTCCCTTCAGCGCCCCGGTCAGGCGGCCGATCGTCGACCGCCTCGCCTTCGAAGTGCCCCTGCCGGTCGATGGGAAGGTGCGCACCCGGGTACACCGCTGGATCCAGCCGACCGATCAGGGGGTTCTATCGGAGGCCCTGGGCGACATCCACCTCGGGAGCGGCGGGCAGGTCACCAACCTGACCCGCTCTCGAGCGTTCGAGTCGAGCCCTGCCTACGATCCCGCAACCAAAACGGTCTACTACGCCAGCTGGTCCGATGACAGCCTGGGCAGCGTCTGGTCACTTCCGCTTGCTGGAACCCGTCGTGTTCCGGCTCGGCTCACTACGGTTGCAGCCTCGTATGGTGGACTCACGCTCTCGGCGGACGGGAAGACGCTCGCCTATCTGCGGGGCGCCGGCGACCTCAATCGCGGCGCTGCGCTGGAGCAACAAAGCGAGTTCACCTTGCTCGTCATGGGGCCCGATCGGACCGAGCGCGAGGTAACGACCCTCGTTTGGCGACCTTCGAACCCGCTGGCGGTACGGGTTGCGCCAGCCATCCGGTTCAATCCTGCCGGCGACCGCCTTCTCGTAAACGAACTCGAGCGGGACACGCTCTTTCTCCGTGAGGTCCGGCTCGATGGCCAGGGTAAACGGACGCTCTTTGCGTTTCCCCACGGCGCACGGGCGGTGGTGTCGCCTGATCTGCGCTGGATAGCGCTGCGAGAGTACTTCCGGACCTATCTCGTACCGATGAACGATGCAGGTAAGATGTTGACCGTGTCTGGCTTCGACCGGCAGGGAACCGCCATCCGAGTCGACCGGGACGACGGTGAGTACGTCGACTGGAGCCCTGACAGCAAGGAGTTGTTCTGGTCTCGCGGCGCCATGCTGCATCAGAAGTCACTGGCCGACATTCTGGCCTCGCGGCCCGGGTCACGGGCCACCGACGTGTCCTTCGAATACCAGGTGGCGGTGCCGTCCGGCGTGGTGGCGTTGACCAACGCCAGGGTCATTACCATGGATGGTACTCGACAGGTGCTCGACAACGCGACGATCGTCGTGCGGAACAACCGGATCGAGCAGGTCGGGGTCGGTGTCGCGGCGCCTGCAGGTGCTCGCGTCTTTGATCTGCGCGGTAAGACCGTCATGCCGGGGATCGTCGACGCGCATGGCCACTATAATCCCGACGCGGCCACCTTGGGCGTGATCGAGCAGGAGCATGTCGGTCTGCTTGCCAACCTGGCGTATGGCACGACCACGGTATACGAGGTGTACGGCAACCATGTGAAAGATTTCCAGGTTGCCGACCTCCAGCGTGCCGGTGCCATTACGGGTTCCCGGCTGCTCTCGACCGGCCCACCGATCTACGGTCTGCGCTACTTCCGGCCCAAATCGTACCGACCGATCCGTTCTCAGGAGGATGCCGACGAGGTCGTTGCGTTCAACAAGGCCTACGGAGCCGCGGCCCTCAAAGACTACGTTCACTTCGACCGCTCATCCCGTGTCTGGCTCTACGAGGCCGCGCGGCGAGCGGGCCTCAACGTGGTCTCCGAGACCGCCGCAGACTTCCAGATGAGTATGACGATGCTGATGGACGGCGTGACCGGACTCGAGCACACCGTCGGCATGACCCCGATGTACGCGGATGTTCATCGCCTGTGGGCAGCGACCGGAGCCGGCAACACTCCCACGCTGATCGTCTCCTACAACGGGCCGCAGGGAGAGACCGCATTTCATCAGCGAGACCGGCTCTGGGAGGATCCGAAGCTGCTCACCTTCTTTCCAAAGAACGATTTGATTCGCTTCCGTCGGCCGACCCGATACTTCGAAGACGACATTTACGCCGAGGAGATGGCTCGCGAGATCCGGCGCCTCCGACAGGCAGGGGTCTCGATTCACGTCAGTGGACACGGCCAGATGCACGGTCTCGACAAGCACTGGGAGATGGAGCTGTTGGCGCGCGGTGGCTTCACACCCCTCGAGATCCTCGAGACCGCGACCATCGCCAGCGCCCGGTATCTCGGGCTCGGCGCGCAGATCGGTTCGATCGAGGTGGGCAAGCTGGCGGACCTCGTCATCCTGAATCAGAACCCGCTCGACGACATCCGGCATGCCAAGACCATCGACATGGTGATGCTCAACGGCGTGTTGTACCGCGGCAGTGATGCCGGCCGGGTCCATCCCGATCCGCAGCCGCCAGGCATCCAGTACCGGATGCGCGGCAGTTCGACGGGCTCGGCGCAGATTGACCGACACTAGGCGGGGCGCTGCGGATGAATCTGGCGGAATATCTGTCCTACGACGGGCTTGGTCTGGCGCAGCTGGTCGAGGCGCGGCAGGTCTCGGCGGAGCAGTTGCTCGAGTTCGCGCTTTCGCGCCTCGATGCGCTCAACCCCGTGGTCAATGCGGTCATCCACCGGATGGAGTCGTCGGCCCGCGCCGAGGCAGCCGCCCCCAACCGCGGTGGCCCCTTTGGCGGGGTACCCTTTCTGGTCAAAGACCTGGGACAAACGGTTCAGGGCGAACGGATGCGCGCCGGAAGTCGGTTCCTGGCCGACTATGTGTCCGACCACGATTCGGAGCTGATGCGGCGGTATCGCCGTGCCGGGTTCGTCACGATGGGCAAGACGAACACACCCGAATTTGGCTTGACGCCCTACACCGAGCCGATGCTGTTCGGTCCGACGCGGAATCCGTGGGACTTGTCGCGGACCAGCGGCGGTTCGAGTGGAGGATCGGCGGCGGCGGTTGCGGCGGGCATCGTGCCGATCGCGAGCGGCGGTGACGGCGGCGGGTCGATTCGGATTCCCGCCTCATGTTGCGGGCTCTTTGGCCTCAAGCCATCGCGGGGCCGGATCCCGACCGGTCCCGATGCCGGTGAGTACTGGCACGGAGCGGTCGTTGAGCACGTGCTGACCCGCTCGGTGCGCGACAGCGCGGCGGTGCTCGACGCGATTCACGGCGCTGATCCGGGGGCGCCCTATCTCATCACCGATCCCGAACGGCCCTATCTCGAAGAAGTCTCGCGGGATCCGGGTCAGCTGCGGATTGCCGTGACAGCGCACCCGTTCCTCGGCGGGTCGGTCCATCCGGACTGCCGGGCCGCGCTCGAGGACGCCGCCCGCCTCCTGGCGGATCTCGGCCATCAGGTGACCGAGGATGCCCCGGACATCGATGGCCGAGCCTTTTCGCTGGCGTTTCTCTCGATGGTGGCAGCCGAGACCGCTGCGGAGCTTCGCGAAGCAGAGGTCGAACTGGGGCGACGCGCCTCCTCCAGTGAACTGGAGCCCGAGACATGGGCCCTGACCCTGCTTGGCGGCGCCATCACGGCTGAGCAGCTGTCGCGAGCCCTGCGGCACCTCGGCACGACGGCACGGACCGTGGGGCGGTTTTTCGAACGGTATGATGTGCTGGTGACTCCAACCCTGGCTGTGCCTCCGTTCCCGATCGGCGCGCTGCAGCCGAAGCCATGGGAGCGCAGCTTGGTGGAGGTGCTGGGTAAGCTGGGCTCCGGTCGACTGATTCGGGCCGCCGGTCTGCTCGAGCAAATGGCAGGGCAGGTGTTCGATGCGATTCCCTACACCCCTTTGTTCAACGCTACGGGCCAGCCTGGGATGAGCGTGCCACTCGCCTGGAACGGTGAGGGCCTCCCGATCGGGATCCAGTGTGTTGCCCGACTCGGCGAGGAGGGCACGCTGTACCGACTGGCAGGCCAGCTGGAACAGGCTCGACCCTGGTTCGATCGCCTGGCGCCGCTGGCCCGGGGGGAAGTGTGACCGTGCCTCGTAGCGGGAAGCCCCGGCGGGGCGCATCACCCCGCAGCAGTCTCGACCCGATCGAAATCGCCAGCCGTGACGAGATTGCAGCGCTGCAACTCGAGCGCCTCCGGTCGACGCTGAAGCAGAGCTACGATCAGGTACCCCACTATCGGGCCAAGTGCGAGGCCGCGGGGGTCCATCCGGACGATTGTCGCACCCTGGACGACCTGGCCCGGTTCCCGTTTACCGCCAAAGCCGATCTCCGCGACACCTTCCCGTACGGGATGTTTGCCGTGCCGAGGGAACAGGTGGCCCGGCTCCATGCCTCGTCGGGAACCACGGGCACGCCCACCGTGGTGGGGTACACCAGGCGGGATCTCGACCATTGGGCCGACTTGGTGGCCCGCTCGATTCGGGCGGCAGGTGGTCGCGCCGGCGATCTGGTCCAGGTGGCCTACGGCTACGGGCTCTTTACCGGTGGCCTCGGTGCGCACTACGGCGCCGAGCGGCTGGGCTGCACCGTGGTGCCGATGTCGGGCGGTCAGACGGAGAAGCAGGTGCAGTTCATCCGGGAACTCCGCCCCGACATCCTGATGTGTACGCCTTCGTATGCGCTGGTGATTGCCGACGAGTTTCGAAGGCTGGGCATCGATCCGTCAGGGTCGTCGCTTGCAATCGGTATCCACGGCGCCGAGCCGTGGACCGAGGCCATGCGCAGCGAGATCGAGACAAGCTTCGCGATGGATGCCTTGGACATCTACGGCCTGTCCGAGGTGATGGGCCCGGGCGTTGCTTCGGAATGCGTCGAGGCCAAGGACGGCCTCGTCGTCTGGGAAGACCATTTCTATCCGGAAATCATCGATCCCGACACCGGAGCGGTGCTTCCCGACGGATCGCCAGGTGAGCTGGTCTTTACCTCGCTCACCAAGGAAGCCATGCCGGTGGTACGCTACCGAACTCGTGATCTCTCGGTCCTGCTGCCCGGTACCGCGCGCAGCATGCGCCGGCTGGGGCGCATCGGCGGACGTTCGGATGACATGCTGATCGTACGTGGAGTCAACCTGTTTCCCTCGCAGCTCGAGGGGCTGATTCTCGAGGCCGAGATCTACGCCCCGCACTATCTGCTGGAGCTCCGTCGGGAGGGTCGCCTCGACACGCTTGCCGTTGTCGTCGAGCCCCGGGATGACGGAGTGTCGACGGAGGTCCTGACGCATGCTGCGCACACCCTGGTGCATCGGATCAAGACGATGGTCGGCGTGTCGGTCACGGTTCGACACGAACCACCAGGCGGGGTTCCGCGCTCGGCGGGCAAAGCAAAACGGGTCGTCGACCTGCGGTAGATTCGGAATGCTCGACCGGGGGGAAAGCAAAGAGGCCGGAGACGTCCGGCCTCTTCTCGTGCAGTACAGGACTGCTGAGCTTACTTCAAGTGCTTGTTGACCAGCTTGGTCATCTCGAACATGTTGACCGTGCTCTTGCCACCGAAGACGGCCTTCAGGTTCGCATCCGCATTGATGTTGCGGCGGTTCTTGGCGTCCTGGAGCTTGTGCTTCTTGATGTAAGCCCAGAGTCGCTTGGTGACTTCGGTGCGCGGAAGCGCCTTGTCGCCCACCACCGCAGCAAGCGCCGGCGTCGGGTTCAACGCCTTCATGAAGGCCGCAGACGGCGTCCGCTTCTTGGTGGCCTTTTTCGCGGCGGGCTTCTTGGCAGCCTTCTTGGCGGCCGGCTTCTTGGCGACCTTCTTGGTCGCCTTCTTTGCAGCCTTTTTCTTTGCGGCCATCGAACTTCTCCTTGGAGAATTGGTGTACTGCAGGTCCAGCGGGACTGACTGTCGAGGGAAAATCTAAGAAATCCCTCTCGGGAGAACAATAGGGAAAGGGGTGATTTTCCCAGGGAAGGACCTAGATTCTCCCCGGGAAACCCTCGACCGCGAGGTTAGGATGTCGCTTCGTTCGTATGTCAGTGGTCCCTCGACCGTCCCCCTGCTGGGCCGTACCATCGGCGAGGAACTCGACCGCGTGGCGACCGGGATGCCCGATGCGCTGGCCGTGGTGAGCCGCCACCAGGGGGTCCGCCTGACCTATGCAGAGCTTCGGGACGTCACCGATCGGGCCGCCCGGGCGCTGATGGCCCTGGGCGTTGCCAAGGGCGACCGAGTCGGCATCTGGTCGGGAAACTGCGTCGAGTGGCTGGTGGTACAGTATGCGGCGGCCAAGGTTGGCGCGATTCTCGTCAATGTGAACCCCGCCTACCGCCGGCACGAACTGCACTATGCGCTCGGCAAATCGGGCGTGTCCGTCCTGGTCGCCGCTCGGGCATTTCGACAAACCGATTACCTGGAGCTGCTGCGCTCCGTGGTGCCCGAACTGCCGGGAATGGATTCGGTCGTTCTGATCGGTGAAGGCGCATCGGGCATGCAGGGGTGGGAGGAGTTTCTTGCTCTCGGCACCGGCCGCTATGCGGACCGGGTGCGTCAGCGGGAGGCGGCGCTCGACTTCGATGATCCGGTCAACATCCAGTACACCTCTGGGACGACCGGGTTCCCCAAAGGGGCCACGCTCTCGCATCACAACATCCTCAACAACGGGTACTTCGTCGGCCAGGGTTGCGGCTACACGGCCGAGGACCGGATCTGCGTGCCGGTGCCGCTCTATCACTGCTTCGGCATGGTCATGGGGAACCTGGCCGCGCTGACCCATGGCGCCTCGGTCGTCTATCCCGCGGCCGCCTTCGATCCGACCGCAACGCTGGAGGCGGTCGAGGGGGAGCGCTGTACCTCGCTCTACGGGGTGCCGACCATGTTCATTGCCGCCCTCGAGCACCCGGAGTTCGCCCGCTACGATCTCGCCAGTCTGCGTACCGGAATCATGGCGGGGTCGCCTTGCCCCGTCGAGGTGATGAAACAGGTCATCGGGCGGATGCACATGCGCGACGTGACGATCTGCTACGGAATGACCGAAACCTCGCCCGTATCCTTTCAGACCCTTGCCAGCGACGATCTCGACCGACGTACCGGCACGGTCGGAGCGGTGCACCCGCACGTGGAATGCAAGGTGGTCGACCCGGAGACCGGGCTCTGCGTGCCGCGCGGACACGCCGGTGAGCTGCTCAGCCGAGGCTACCTCGTCATGCTCGGGTATTGGGACGATGAGAGCGCCACCAGCTCCTCGATCGATGCCGCCGGCTGGATGCACACCGGCGACCTCGCGGTGATGCGAGAGGACGGCTACGTCAACATCATCGGACGCATCAAGGATATGGTGATCCGCGGCGGCGAGAATATCTTCCCGAGGGAGGTCGAAGAGTTTCTCTATCGCCACCCGCGAATACAGGACGTCCAGGTCATCGGTGTGCCAGATGAGAAGTACGGCGAAGAGCTCTGCGCCTGGGTGATTCTCAAGCCCGGAGCAGACGTCACGGCCGAGGAGATCCGCGCCTTCTGCCGAGGACAGATTGCCACCTTCAAGATCCCCAGGTACATCCGATTCTCCGATGGATTTCCCATGACGGTCACCGGGAAGGTCCGCAAAGTTGAGATGCGCGAGGTCTCGATTCGGGAACTCGCGCTTGAAGGAGCCGCCGACGTTCGGACGGCGTAGTCAGCAGCCATTAACGAAAGCCAGGGTTCCGATGTTCGCAGTTCGCCTGATTGCCTGCCTCACGATCTTCGCCAGCGTGGCAAACGCCCAGCCGCGGCCTGTCTTCTCGTCGCTGGTGCGCGAGTTCATCGTCGAAGATGCCCCGGTAATCGCTCTCCGCGGTGTCCGGGTCGTCGACGGTACCGGATCCGCTGCGCGAGAGAATCAGACGATCGTGATTCGGGACGGACAGATCGCCGCGGTGGGTCGTACCGGCGAGGTCGCGATTCCGGCCGGGGCCAAGGTGCACGACCTGGCGGGCACAACGGTCATCCCTGGCCTGGTCGACCTGCACGGTCACCAGTACTTCAATTCGTCTGCCGGCCTCGCCCAGATGCCTGTGACCGCCCCGCGACTGTACCTCGGCCTGGGTGTCACCACCATCCGGACGGCTGGAGGGCAGATGCCGTACGATGAGATCAACACCAAGCGCGACATCGACCGCGGCTTGGCTCCCGGTCCCCGGATGCACATCAGCGGACCCTATCTCGACGGTCCCGGGGCCGGCCCGGCGCGCAGCCGGCGGCTCGAGACCGCCGATGAAGCTCGCCGGGTCATCAGCTACTGGGCGTCCGAAGGCGCCACCTGGCTCAAGTTCTCGGGCAACGTTTCGCGCGAAGTACTGGGCGCCGCGATCGAGGAAGCTCATCGCAACGGCATGGGCGTCACCGGCCATCTCTGCTCGGTCAGCTTCCGGGAAGCGGCGGCGCTCGGCATCAACAATCTGGAGCACGGATTCATTACCAACAGCGACTACGTTCCAAACCGGCAGCCCGATCGATGCTCTCCTGATAACATGAGGCATCAGGTCACCGTCGATGTCGAAAGTGCCGCCGTCGATTCCACCATCCGGGACCTGCTGGCCCACAGCGTGTCGCTGACGTCGACGCTTGCTGTGTATGAGCTGTTCGTTCCCGGGCGTGCCCGGCTGAGCCAGCCGGCTCGGGCTGCACTGTCGCCGCGAGTCCGGGATTCCGTCGAGGCGGCGATCCAGCAGGTCAACTCGGGGCAGGGCTTTGTGCCGCCGCTCCTGTTCCAGAAGATGATGCAGTTCGAGCGTCGCTGGGTCGCGGCAGGTGGACTTCTGGCCGCCGGTGTCGATCCGTGGGGCAACGGTATGCTGCCGGGCTACGGCAGTCACCGCAACTTCGAACTACTGGTCGAAGCGGGGTTCAGCCCCGAAATGGCGATTCGCATCGTCACCGCCAACGGTGCTACGGTGCTGCGAGAAGCCGATCAGTACGGAACGATCGAGGCCGGTAAACGGGCGGATCTGGTGGTGCTGGATCGGAACCCGATGGCCGATCCGACCGCGCTCGGCAGCGTACGCTGGGTCTTCCGCGACGGGGTCGGCTACGACAGCGCCAAGCTGGTTGCCTCGGTTGCAGGACAGGTTGGCGTGCGATGACCGCCGCCCGGGGGGTCCTGCTGCTCGCGGTGCTGGCAGCGCCAGGCGGCCTTGCCGCGCAAGAGCCCTCGCGGCAGGCAATGCTGTCAGCCGAAGACCGGCGCAGCATGGCCGAAGCAGATCTGGCTCCCCTGTTGAACGGGCTTCGAAGCCCGAACGAAGCCGTGGCGGTGGCGGCACTGCGCGGACTCGGACGGTTCGAACGCGGTACCCTGGTGGCGCGGGTGGTTCCGGCGCTCGATGACTCGAGGCCTCTGGTGCGCATCGAGGCAATCTGGGCTCTGGGACAACTGGGCCAGGACAGTGCCGCCGCGCCAACAGTGGCCACCATCCTCCTCGATCGGCTCGCCCTGAATACGGACCTCAGCGTCCAGGCTGCCCTCGCCAGATCGCTGGCACGTTTGCCGCTCCGTGATCCGGTGCTACGCAGCCGGATCTCCGATGCGCTCGACGGGCTGCTGCGTCAGGACGGCCCCGCCGATTACGTGCTCGAGGTGACCCGGGCCGCCGAGTCGTTTGCGCGACTGGCAGGACGCGGCGCCGGGCAACGACCGGCGACGATTGCCAGACTGGAAGCGTTGACCGCATACCACGGACCAACGGCAGCTCCGGCAATCCGTCGAGCCGCTGCGCAAACACTGCTTCATGCCGGCGCCCGAAATCCAACGGTGCTGTCGCTCCTGGCCCTCGACGTCGATCCCGGGGTGCGGCGGCTGGCGACGTTGTGGGCGGCCGACAGCGCGGCCATCGACGATCAGCGCGGCCTGCTGCTGCGCCTGATGGCGGATCCGGCCACGATGGTTCGGATCGAGGCCGTCCGCAGCTGGAGCCGTCAGCGGCGCGCCCTCGATTGCGCCCCGCTGCTGGCCGCGGCGCGCGATCCCGAACTGTCCGTTGCTCTCGAGGCCATCGGGGCCATCGATGCGAGCTGTCCTGATCGCGCCGCTGTGGCACAGCTGCTGGGCACGCTGGTCGACTCACTGGTCGCGGCCGATCGTGCTGCCGGCCCTCTGGCCTGGCACCGCGGCGCGAGGGCCCTGCTTTCGCTCGCTGCGCTCGATCCGGATCGGGCAGGCCAGGCCGTCCCGACGATGGCCCGCTCGAGCCGTTGGCACCTGCGGATGTACGCCGCGCGGGCGGCAACATCACTTAAGGACGAGACGCTGCTGCGGGCGCTCGCCGCCGATGAGCACGATAACGTCCGTGAGGCCGCGATCACCGCGCTCGTCGCTGTTGCCGGGCCTGCGGCTGACTCGATCTATCGCGCCCAGTTGGGCCGTCCCGACTATCAGCTGGTTCAGACCGCCGCGCGGGCACTGGCAGGCAGTCCGGCACCCCGGGCCACGGTCGACGCCGCGCTCGCTGCGCTGCGTCGGATCTCGGCCGAAGGAAAGGACACCTCGAGAGACCCGCGAGTGGCACTGATGGATCGGCTGAATGAACTGGGGCAACCGGCCGATAGCGCAGCGTTGCGGCCGTACCTCACCGACTTCGACCCCGTCATCGCCGAGCGGGCCGCGGCCATTCTGACACGGTGGTCGGGCCGTACCGTTGCGGCCAACCCGGCCCGCGCGGCGCCCGCGCCGGTGTCGGTTGCCGCAGCCGACGCGCTCAGGGGTGCCCGGCTGCGCATCACCATGATGGGAGCTGCCGGCCGCTCTGAGCAGTTCGAGGTCACCCTGTATCCCGAGCTGGCGCCCGCCACCGTACTGCGCATCGTCACACGCGCCCGGGAAGGCTACTACGATGGCCTCACGTTCCACCGAATCGTGCCGAACTTCGTGATTCAGGGTGGCAGCCCGGGCGCCAACGAATATGTTGGCGACGGCCCCTACATGCGGGATGAAGTCAGCGCGACCTCGCACGAACGCGGCACCCTTGGCATCTCGACCCGCGGGCGCGATACCGGCGATGCCCAGATCTTCGTCAATCTGGTCGACAATCTGCGGCTCGATTTCAACTACACGGTCTGGGGACGCGTGACCGACGGAATGGACGTCGTCGACCGGATTGCGGAGGGCGACGTGATGCGGCGGGTCGAGGTGCTCTCGACCCGCTGACCCGCCAATCGGCTAGTTTTTCGTCAGGGCGAAGTTTCCACCAGCTGCGTAACTGCCGCCCTGCTTTGCCTCCAGCGTGCCGGTGAGCCGAGTGCCGTCCTCGCTCATGGTGGCCACAAAGGTGACATCGAACTCGCCGTAGGTCTGCCGCCAGGTCACCTTGTCACCAACGACAGAAACGTCCGTCGGCTCGCCCGGGGTGGGGACGTCGCCGCTCAGTTCGACCTTGACCGCCCATTCGGCTGGCTTGCTGATGACGAGTGACATCGGACCCGATGGTCCATCGGTGGTGTAGTTCCCGGTCCAGGTACCCACCAGCTTCGGATTGCTGGCCGCGACCGCAACCGTGGCCGATTGGGCTACCAGTACAGGAACGACAAGGCCGCTCGTCGCGATGGCGGCGGCGGTAAGTAGAACGACTCGCATGGCACCCCCTCCAAGTTTGGGCTCGAACAGGTCAAGTACGGTACCCCCGCCCTCCCGGTTTCAGCCAGGAACGACCTGTTCACAGTTGACGGAGCTTGACTCCCCGCACCTCGTGTGAAGGCCCCTTCTCCAGGATCAGGTGGGCCCTTTCCTTGGTGGGCTCGATATTGTCCCGGAGGTTCTGGCCGTTGATTTCGTCCCAGACCCGATTGGCGTAGGCAATCGCGTCCGGCTCCGCCATCTCTGCGTACCGCCGAAAGAAGGACTTGGGGTCGCGGAAGGCGGTTTCCCTGAGGCGACGGAACCGGCCGAGAAACCACTGGCGGATCGCCTCCTCGTCGGCATCCACATAGATCGAGAAATCGAAGAAGTCGGAGACGAAGGGCCGGTCCCGATCGGCTCCGCGGCCGTCGCCGCCCTGGAGGACGTTGAGCCCTTCGAGAATCAGGACGTCAGGCTGATCAACGACCTGGACCCCACCTTCCACCACGTCGTACACGAGATGCGAATAGACCGGCGCGGCCACCTCGCGGACCCCGGCTTTGACGTCCGCGACGAACTGAACCAGGCGTCGGACGTCGTAGCTTTCGGGGAATCCCTTGCGATGCATCAGTCCGCGCTCCTCGAGCACCGCATTCGGGTAGAGGAACCCGTCCGTCGTGACGAGGTCGACCGTCGGGTGGTCGGGCCACCGGGCCAGCAGCGCGCGCATGACCCGGGCCGTGGTGCTTTTGCCGACCGCGACACTGCCCGCGATACCGATCACGTACGGTGGCCGGCCTGCCGTGCGTCCCAGGAAAACATCGGTAACGCGCGCCAGGTCTCGAGAGGCTGCAACGTGCAGGTTGAGGAATCGCGAGAGCGGCAGGTAGACCTCTTCGACCTCGACCATCGAGAGAGCCTCGTTGGTGCCTCGCAACTCGGCAAGGTCGGGCTCCGCGAGGGTCATCGGCGTATTGAACCGCAGCGCGGCCCAGTCCTCTCGGGAAAAGCTGGTGTAGGTCGAGAATGCCAAAGATGGCTCACGATGAAGGAGATGGCAGGATCCACGAAACCTGCCTAAACTAACGCCGGCATCGGTAGCGATCGACCCGACCCGTTGCAGCTGCCGTCGGCGCCCCTCCATCCTGAGCATTCTATGGACCTGGCCCATCGAGTCTGCCTGGTAACCGGCGCCTCCTCCCTGGTGGGGCGGGCCATTTGCCGTCGTCTGGCCCGACAGGGAGTTCATCTCGTCGCCACCGACGTTGCCGGCGAGAGCGCCGAGGCGCTGGTCGCGGAGCTGGGCGGGGTGGCCTTCCGGTCCGACCTGCGGGAGCCGCGTGATGCCACCGCCCTGGTCGCCCACGTCGAGCAGCGCGTCGGGCCAATCGACCTGGTCTGCTGGAACGCGCCTGCCATCGAGCCCGGTGGCATCGACCTTCCCGATGCGGCCTGGCGGGACGAGCTGAACGCCAGCTTCCTGGCCTACCTCGGCCTGACCCGCCTGGTGGTACCCGATATGATCCGGCGGGGCCAGGGCTGGCTGGTCAGCGTCGCGGCCTGGGATGCCTGGCGAGCGCCATCCGCCCCGCCCGCGACCCTGGCCGTGATCGGAGACGCGGTAGCCGCGCTGACCCGGTGGCTGGGTGACCACTACGGCGTCCGCGGCCTCCGGACCCTGGCGCTGGCACCCCCGGCTCTCGGGTCGCCTGGCGTACCAACCAAGCAGCATGGCGAGCGGCCAGTCCACCCTGATGGCGTTGCCGCCCTGTTCCTCGCTGAGCTGCAACGGGTCGCGGATGCCACCGACCTCCACCCTCGCACAACCACGGAGCCGGCACCTCTATGAGCGTTTCGATTTCTCTGGCCGGGCGCACGGCGCTGGTCACCGGCGGCGGCCGCGGGATCGGTCGCGGTATCGCCGCGGCGCTGGCCGCTGCGGGCGCGTCTGTCGTGATCGCCTCACGCAAGCGGGATGTGCTCGATGCGACCGCCGCCGCGCTTGCGCACCTGCCGGGACGGGTCGTGCCGATGGTTTGCCACGTCGGGAAGAAGGAGGATCTCGAGCGGGTGGTGGCCAGTACCGAATCGGAGGTGGGTCCGATCGATATCCTGGTCAACAACAGCGCCACCAACATCGGTCAGAACGATGATATTCTCGCGCTGACAGATGAAATGCTCGTCAAGATGGTCGAGGTCAACGTGCTGGCCGCGTTCCGCCTCGTCAACCTGGTCGCGCCGCGGATGATTGCGCGAGGTGCGCCCGGGTCGATCATCAACATCGCGTCCATTTCGGGACTCAAGCCGCAGCCGGGCGGGATGCTTTACAGCTTCACCAAGGCGGGGCTCATCATGATGACCCGCAGCTGGGCGCGCGAACTCGGCCCCAAGGGGATTCGCGTCAACGCGATCTGCCCCGGCTTGATCCAGACCGACTTCAGCGAGTACTACTGGAAGGACCCTGAACGGGCCAAGGAACTGGCTGGCGACCAGCCGCTCCATCACCTTGGTCAACCCGAAGAAGTCGCCTCGGCGGCGCTCTACCTGGCCAGCGATCAGGCCTCGTTCGTAACCGGGCATGTCATGGTGGTCGACGGCGGCGCAACGGCGTAGCCCAGGCCCGTGCTTGAGCCCACGATATTTCAGTGTTACAATAAAAGGCTGTGGCCGGCTCCAGCCGGTCCAATCTTCAGCAAGGACCGATCGATGCGGATGCGAATCGTCTCACACTGAGCGCCTTCCCGTACCGTCCCCGTTTGGTCGGGGTGGTCTCGAGGCGCTCGAATCCCAGACGAGGGACTGATCCGCGCTCGAGACCGCATTCCTTGCGACTCTTCCACTGTCCAAGCCAGCGACTCCTTGCCTGATCAGGCCCTCCGAACGGCAATCAACCGTCGATCGGATCTGCTATGACGTCCACATCAATATCGCCCTCGCCGGAGGAGGGTAAGCCCGGCTGGTGGCACACCGTCCGCGACGCTCTGTCGGGCGCGGAGGGGAAAGACTTTACCTCGGGTCCCATTCGCCCCGCGCTCCTGCTGCTGGCGATTCCGATGGTGCTCGAGGTGGCGCTCGAGTCTGTCTTCGCCGTCGTCAACATGTTCTGGGTCAACCGACTCGGTGCGGAGGCGGTGGCCATCGTCGGGCTGACCGAGGCCATGCTGAGCGTGATCTACGCACTCGGCATGGGTCTTGGCATCGGCGCTACGGCCATGGTGGCGCGGCGGATTGGCGAGAAGGACCCCGAGGCCGCCTCGCGAACGGCGGTGCAGGCCATCGTGATTGGTGTCCTGGTGTCGATCCCAATTGCGGTCGTCGGCGGTCTCTTCGCGACCGATCTACTGCGACTGATGGGGGCCAGTCCCGAGACCGCGGAGCGGGGCACCGGGTTTGCCCGGATCATGTTCATCGGCAACGCCGCGATTCTGCTGCTGTTCCTGATCAATGCGATCTTCCGTGGCGCGGGCGACGCTGCGGTCGCCATGCGCTGCCTCTGGATTGCCAACCTCTGTAATCTGGTTCTCGACCCGCTCCTCATCTTCGGGGTCGGTCCGTTTCCCGAACTCGGCGTCGAGGGTGCCGCAGTGGCCACCACGATCGGGCGCGGCATCGGCGTGCTGTACCAGCTGCATCGTCTGCGGGGCGCCGACCGCCGGTTCACCATCGAGCGCCGCCACCTGCGGATCGATCCGGCCCTGATCGTCAGGCTGTTCCGGTTGTCGAGCACGGGCATCGGTCAGATCCTGATCGGCACGGCGAGCTGGATCGGCCTGGTTCGTATCGTGGCCACCTTTGGAGCCGAGGCCGTCGCCGGATACACGATCGCGATTCGCGTGGTGCTCTTTGCGCTGCTGCCGTCGTGGGGCTTGAGCAACGCCGCCGCCACCATGGTAGGCCAGTCGCTCGGCGCCGGGAAACCGGAGCGCGCGGAGGAGGCTGTCTGGCGGGCGGGCCGTCTCAACCTCTGGTTCCTCGGCTCGCTCGGGCTCCTGTTCGTGATTGCCTCACCGGCAATCGTTGCCATCTTCACGACCGATCCCGAGGTATCACGCTACGCGGTGCTTGGCTTGCGGATCATCAGCGCCGGCTTCCCGTTCTACGCCTACGGCATGGTGATGTCCAATGCCTTCAACGGGGCCGGCGACACCCGGACGCCGACGCTGCTCAACTTCTTCTGCTTCTGGCTTTGGGAAATTCCGCTGGCGTTCATGCTTGCCAAGGTGGCCGGCTACGGCCCGACCGGAGCGTTCATCGCCATTCCGGTGGCCTTCTCGACATTCGCGTTGGTAAGTGCGATGCTCTTCAAGCGCGGCACCTGGAAGCGTCGCGCCGTCTGATTCGGCCGAGGGACCGGCATACGGGGCGGGGGTAACCCTGTCCCGCAGTCCGGCGGCAGTGTACCATGGTGCAGGTCCGGGCCGATCGCCTTCGCCATGTCGGTCGTTTCACCTGTCTCCCTCTCTGTCTGGAGTCCACGCTGTGTTTGAGTCAGGGTTTCGCGCCTCGTTGGCGCTCGGAGTGGTCGGTGCGGTTGCGACAGTCGGCGCCTTGTCGGGACAGGCCAGGCGGCCGATGACGTTCATGGACATGCAGCGAATGAATCAGGTCAACGAGACCGCGCTGTCGCCTGATGGTCGCTGGATGCTGTACACCCTGTCAGCGCCCGATTGGAAAGAGGCGCGCCGGTTCACCGATATCTGGATCGTTTCGACCGCGACCGGGACGTCGTCGGCACGCCAGTTGACCTTTACCCGCGATAAGAACGAGACCGACCCCCAATGGGCGCGGGACGGCTCGTTCTTTGTGTTCAGCTCGAATCGCGACGGTGTGGGTCCTGCTGCCCCTGCGCAGCTCTACGCCATGCGAGCCGACGGTGGCGAGGCGCGCCGGATTACGGACGCCAAAGATGGCGTGAGTCAGTTCACCTTCACCAAGGACGGCAAGCGTCTCGTCTTCGCGGCCGGCAAGGCCGACGAGCGGCAGCTCTGGTCGCTCGACGTGACTGCGCTGGCGGCCGGCCGTGAGGTTGCCCCGGTCCAACTGACGAAGCGCGCCACGCCGATCGGCTGGTGGCAGGTGGCGGATGACAGCCGCCAGATCTTCTTTGTCTCGCCTGACACGGTCGATGCGGACGGCAAGGCACGGATGGAGAAGCGCTTCGATGTCCGGATCCGGAACGAGAATCCGGCCATCCGTCACCTCTGGGTCCTCGACCTCGATGGTCATCGGGAACGCCGGCTCAGCGGCGGCCGCGATTTCAGCGTGGCCAGCGTGTCGATCTCTCCTGACGGCAAGTGGGCCGGCGTGCGCGGCTCGCCGGACGATCGTTACCGTCGGACCGTGACCGAGTCCGGAACCTACGACGATCTTTACCTCATCGAGGTCGCCAGCGGCGGGGTCGAGCGGATTACCAACAACGCCGAAGCGGGCGAGTCGAACATCCTCTTCTCGCCCGACAGTCGGTGGATGGCGTTCTCGGCGCCCAACGACTTCGTGTACGCCCGCGATCCGAAGCTCTACCTCCGCGCCACCACGGACCGTGGCGGGTCGCTGCGCAAGCTCGGCGCGGACTTCGATGGCCCGCTATCGGCGGGGTGGTGGGCTCCGGACGGCCGGTCGATCCTCTTCACGACCGGCGCCAAAGCCACCATGCATACTTTTTCTGTCGACGTTGCCTCGGGTCGGGTGTCCCAGGTCACCACCGGGGCTGCGACCGTGATGGCATCTCGTGACGAGGCCTCGGGGCTGCTTCTCGTCAGCTATACGGACCCCGTCACCGCGCCGTCGATCTACCTGGCCCGATCCGAGGCGGACCTGGCCAACCGGAATACCTGGGTCCGCCTTACCAACGTCAATCCCGAACTCGAAGCGCTCGCCCTCGGCAGCTCCGAAGAGATTACCTGGAAGTCACGCGATGGGCGGCTCATCGGCGGGGTGCTGGTCAAGCCGGTCGGGTATCAGGAAGGTCGGCGGTATCCACTGGTGGTGCAGATCCACGGGGGCCCGGCCGCGGCCGACCTGCTTCGCTTCAACACAGGCTACGGGTCGCAGGTGTATGCCGGGGCCGGCTACGCAGTTCTCCTGCCGAACTACCGAGGCTCCTCGAACTATGGTGAGCGGCACCGGATGGAGACCGCCGGCGTGGGCCGCTACTTCCGCCGCGGTTACGAGGATATCATGACCGGCGTCGATCATCTGATCGCTCAGGGTCTGGTGCACCCGGACAGTCTCGGCGCCATGGGTTGGAGTGCGGGCGGGCACTACTCCAACTGGATCATGACCCAGACCAATCGGTTCAAGGCCATCTCCAGCGGTGCCGGCACCATGAACTGGATTTCGATGTATGCGCAGAGCGATATCCAGCGGAACCGTCAGTGGTACATGGGTGGCGACCTTCCCTACGACAACTTCGAAGCGTACTGGACCGTCTCGCCGCTCCGATACATCAAGAACGCCAGGACGCCGACCCTGATCCATGTCGTCGACGGCGATCCGCGGGTGCCTCGGGCCCAGTCGGACGAGTTGCACATGGCGCTGCGCCAGCTGGGCGTGCCGGTCGAGTACTTCGTCTATCCGGGCGACACCCACGGCATCACCGCGCCGCGCAACCAGCTGGTCAAGGCGGTCTCGGAGTTCCAGTGGTTCGAAAAGTGGATTCGGGGCAAGGACTGGTTTACCTGGCGCCAGCTCCTCGAGACGCTCGAGGAGCCGGCGGCCGGCCCGGCGGTCAGCGCGCCAAACTCGCGATGAGCGAGGCGTTATCGGGGTGACGGCGCATCAGGCCCAAGGTAGTCTCGGCGGCGGCAATCGGACTCATTCCGTCCAGTTGCCGCCGCAGCGCTTTCGAAGCGGCGAGCGCGTCCTCGCCCAGCAGCAGTTCTTCCCGTCGGGTCCCGCTTGCGATCACGTCGATAGCCGGGTAGATCCGCCGGTCCGCCATGTCTCGGTTCAGCACCAGCTCACTGTTGCCGGTGCCCTTGAACTCTTCGAAGATCAACTGATCCATCCGGCTGCCCGTGTCGATCAGGGCGGTGGCAATGATGGTCAGGGATCCGCCGCCGCGCCGCGGGTCGACGTTGCGCGCGCTGCCCAGGAAGCGTTTTGGTCGCTCGAGCGACTCGGCGCCGACGCCGCCCGAGAGTGTCCGACCGCTGCCCTTGGTGACCGAGTTGTAGGCGCGCGCCAACCGGGTCAGCGAATCGACGATCAGGACGACATCCTCGCCGAACTCCACCCGCCGACGGGCCCGCTCGAGAATCAACTCCGCGCAGGCGACGTGCCGCGCGGGCGGATGGTCGAAGGTCGAGGCGATCACCTCGCCATAGCCCGTGCTCTCCATCTCGAACACCTCCTCGGGGCGTTCGTCGACCAGGAGAATGAACAGCGTAGCAGACGGGTGATTGACTGAGACTCCCTGCGCGATAGCCTGAAGTACCATTGTCTTGCCGGCCTTGGCCGGTGCCACGATCAGCGCCCGCTGACCGAGGCCAAGCGGCGACAGCAGGTCGATCACCCTGGTGGTCAGATCCGGCTGGCCTCGTCGCTGGAGCGCGCACTCCAGACGCAACAACCGGTTCGGGTGGGTCGCCGTGAGCCGATCCCATTGCGGGCGCTGCGCCGCCTCTTCCACCGGTCGTCCGTTGACTGTGCTGACTGAGGTCAGCGTGGGGCGTCCCCCACTGCTGGCGGCACCTGTGATCTCGTCGCCTGGCCGCAAGTCGAATCGACGGATGATCTGATGAGAGACGGAAACGTCGCGGTTGGTCGGCTGATAGCCGTCTTCCCTGCGACGGAGGAAGCCGCCATTTCGGCCGGCGAGATCGAGAATGCCGTGGATCACGTGAGACGCATCGGTGTCGGGAGGAAGGAGAGGATGAATCCTAACGACGTCCGGCGATTCCCGCAGCACCGGGCGGCGTCGGCGGCGCGCAGTGTATCTTGGGGATGGTCGCCATTCGGAGCCCGGGATATGAAGCGAATCGTCATCGCAGTCGGTCTGCTGTTTGGGCTGGTCGGATGTGCGGCACTGCAACAGCTGGCAGCCCTTCGCAACGTGGATTTTTCGATTGCGAGCGTGCAGAACGGCCGGCTCGCCGGGGTTGAACTCGGGCGGATCCGGGACTATTCGAGCCTGACTGCGGTCGATGCCGGTCGGATTGCCTTGGCGCTTGGTCGGCGTGAGCTCCCCTTCGAGTTCCTCGTCAACGTGCGCGCCCTGAACCCCGCTGAGAACACGGTCTCCGCACGAATGATCCGATTGGCGTGGTCGCTGCATCTCGATGATCGCGAAACGATTTCGGGCCTGCTCGATACGACCATAGTGCTGGTTCCCGGTGACCCGGGGCTGATTCCCATGCGGATGCGGCTCGACCTGCTCGAGTTCTTCGACGGCTCGGCTCAGTCGCTCGCCAACCTCGCGCTGTCGATTGCCGGGCAACAGGCCGACCCTGCCAAGGTCAGCCTGCGCGCCGTGCCCACGGTCGATACGCCGATTGGACCGATGAGCTACCCCTCGCCGGTCACGATTGTGAGTCGAACGTTCTGAAGAGCCGTGTCAGGGCGTAGGGCAGGGACGCTGCTGGGTATCCACGATGTGGAGCAGCTTCCATTCGGCGCCGACTCGAACCAGCTGATAGCTGTCGACTCCGCAATGCGATTTGGCGCCGTTGACAAAGAAGTCGTAACGTGACCAAACCACGGCAAGATTGTCCTCGACGCGCGACTCCACCTCGAAAATCTTCTCCTCGAGCTTCCGCCCGGCGGCCGAACCGATCGACCGGAGGAAGTCGTCGATACTGTTGACCCGGTAGAACGGCTGTCCTTCACGCGTGCCGGTTTGGACCACGCGCCCTTCAGGAACGAAGGTCGCGCGCATCCCAGCGGTATCCCCGCGGGCCAGGGCGTCGAACATCCGCTCGACCACGACGACCGCGGCACGCGCGTCCTCGGTCTGAGCGGAGAGGGGTGCCGCGAACGCGGCGCAGGTCAGGGCACTTGGCAGCAGGAGACGGCGAAAGATTTCGCTCATGGGGTTCTGGGTGCGACGGTTGAAGGCGCAGGGGCGGAAGCTGTCGGCGATGGCGGTTTGGGGTTCGAGTCCGGGACAGCCGCAGAGTCCTCCGGCTCGTCGAACTTGGCGAAGAACCGGTCAGTGACATGGAGCGCGGCCTGGCCGGTTGCGTGCCCCTGAAGATACAAGGCATCGCGCCGAGGCAGGATTCGGATCACGTCGGTCGAAGCGAGGGAGGCGTTCAGGTGGACGCCCTGTGTCAGCTCGCGGTTCATTCCCTGCTCCGCTAGGTCGGTCAGTCGCTGCATGGCATCGGCCGATGGGAAGGTCGCTTTGCTTCGGAGGTAATCACGGATCTGGTCGGCTTTCAGCCAGGCGAGGCCCTTGACCAGGAGCGGCGTGGTCGAAGCATCGTAGTCGAGGTCAGGTACCGACACCCGCCCGGTGGCAGGATCGTACGTGGGAGTGCCGACGAAGTAGATCAGGCCGGATGTAGTGCCGCCGAACCTGACTCCGAGGGCAAGGCGTCCGCCCCCGATTCCGAATGCGGCCAACTCCTGGATCCGGACCGTCCCGCCCGGGGTGTCGATCCGGGTGCCCGACAACTCTTCGGTCAATGAAGCGCCGATCAGGGAATACTCGAATCGGGCCTGCACCAGCAGATTGAGGCCGGTGCTCGAATCGGCCTCGCCCAGCGCGGGTAGCGGCTTGAGGGCAACGGGCGGCTTGGGGCCCGTTTCGATCTTGGGATAGGCGCTGATGCCGATGGTTCCACCCAGGATTCGGCGAGTGCCGGACAGCTGCCCCAGGCGGACCGCCTCAGGTTGAAGCAGCAGCCAGACGCTGTCGGTGAGACGAATCGGCTCCTGGATTTCGTTCCAGATCTTCTCGATCTCGCTGCGCACATCCAGCGTGGCCAGCCTGGTCGCGACTCGTGGTAGCTGGGCCCGCACGGCGCTCCGAGCGGCATCGATGACGCGCCCGGTCACGTCGAGTTTGAGAAAGGTGACTTCGCACTGATCACGCTCGGTGCGTGTTGCCGGTCCGAGGTAGCTGAGGCGCGGGCGGGCAACCAGCTGCCAGTCGCGATCGATCTGCGGACGGACCGAGATGGCCAGCCGGGCGCGGGGACGCTGCCCATCGATGCCGCAGGACCCGCTGATCTCCGGAGCAATCGGTGGTTTGAACCAGCCTCGTCCCTGGTAGTGGATCGTGGTGGCGATGTTGAAGGTGTCGCCGCTCACGGTCACACGAAACGGATCTCGACGCACCGCAAACGCAAAGCTGGCCCGGCGGTTGCCCGGAATCGGCTGTTTGCGATTGATGTTACCGAACCGGGTGGGCAGCGCCTCTTCGAGCAGTTCGATCGCGGTGTCGAGATCGACCAGCAAGGGTACGTTGACGATCGTGGGCGGCAACGGAGGAGGTGCTTCGGCCGTCGTCTCGCTGAACAGCTCGTCCGGCGGCGGCGCCATGACACGATCGCCGCCACATCCCAACAGGACGATGCCGGCGAAGCACCATGCACGTCGAACGGTCGCAAGCTGCCGCATGCGTCAATCGTATCGCCTCCGCCGCTGTTAGAACAGAGACCTTGCGGTCCTCCCATGTCGGTCAGATTTTCACCTGTCCGCGTCTCATTCCTCTGTCCGGAACTCACCCATGCGTCGCTTGTTGCTCCTTGCCGCTCTCGCCGGCTGTCAGACCGCCGAGTCGGCTGATCTGGTGCTCACCAATGGCGTGATTTACACGCTGGATACCGCGAATCCTCGGGCTGAGGCAATCGCCATCAAAGGCGATCGGATCCTTGCGGTGGGTACGGCCAGCGAAATCCGGGCCCATCGAGGCTCGGCCACGCGGGTGGTTGACCTGGGCGGCGCAGCGGTCTTCCCGGGGTGGGCCGATGCGCACTATCACCTGAGCGGTGTCGGGGAGAGGGAGATGACCCTCAACCTCGAGGGGACCGATACCAAGGAAGCGTTTCTGGCCAGGGTCAAGGAACGGGTCGAACGAACTCCTGCCGGAGAATGGGTAACCGGACGAGGTTGGATCGAGACGTTCTGGACCCCGGCGGCGTTTCCCAGCCGTCAGGATCTCGACGCGATCGCCCCCAATCACCCCGTCATCCTGAGCCGGGCCGATGGGCACGCGGCAGTCGCCAACAGCAAGGCGCTGGAACTGGCGGGTGTAACCCGCAGTACTCCGGCCCCGACCGGCGGCGCCATCAACAAGGACGCTCGCGGCGAGCCGACCGGGATGCTGATCGACGCTGCGCAACGGCTCGTCTATCGCGTGGTTCCTGCCCAGGATCCTTCGGCTCTCGACTCCGCGATCACGATTGGAGCCAGGCGGAGCGTCGAGCTGGGCTGGACCCAGGTGCAGGACGCTGGCGTCTCGTGGGCCGAACTGGGTCGGATGCGGGCCCTCTACGGTGCCGGGAAGGTCAAGCTCCGCAACTACGTGGCGATTCGTGGTCCCGGTCAGGATGCCGATTCGCTGCTCGACCGCGGGCCTAGCATCGACGAGTTCGGCGGCCGCCTGACTGTTCGCACCATCAAGGCGGCGGTCGATGGGGCGCTCGGCTCTCGGGGAGCGCTGCTGCTCGAGCCGTATAGTGACGATCGTGTTACCCGCGGACTGCTGACCACCGATACGGCTGCCTTCCGGACCATGCTGGATCGAGCCCTTCGGGCGGGTATCCAGGTCGAGACCCATGCCATCGGCGACGGTGGCAACCGTCTGGTTCTGAATGCCTACGCCAGCGCATTGGCCGCAGTGCCCGCGTCCGATCGCAAGGTGACGGAACCCCGGTTCCGGATCGAGCACGCCCAGATCGTGGACCCGGCTGACATTCCGCGCTTCAAGGAGCTGCAGGTGATTCCCTCGATGCAGCCCTCGCACGCCATCGGAGATCTGTACTTCGTCCCGGCGCGACTGGGCAGTCGGCGCCTGACCGGCGCCTACGCATGGAGGACCTTCCTGGACCTGGGCCTTCCGGTGGCGGGTGGGTCCGACGCGCCCGTCGAACGGGGCGAGCCCATGATCGAGTTCTATGCAGCGGTCGTTCGCCGCGATGTTCGTGGTAACGCGGGTCCCGATTCAGTCTGGCATCCGGAACAGAAAGTCAGCCGCGAGGAAGCGCTCAAGATGTTCACGACCTATGCGGCCTTCGCCGCGTTCGAAGAGGATAAGCGCGGCTCGATAACGCCGGGGAAGTGGGCCGATCTGACGATCCTCGACCGTGACATCATGGTCATCCCTGATCGGGACCTTCTCGGAACCCGGAACATCATGACCGTCATCGCGGGCGAGATCGTCTACGAGGCCAACAGATAAACAGTCCGCTGTCCGCTTACAAGTCGTTCGATAGCATAGTCTTATATGACAGCCTGACCGGACGGTCAGGCTGTTGTTCGTCGCGGGGTCAGCGACTGACGTGAATCACGCCTGCCGAGATATTGTCAGGTCCACCACGGGACAACGCCGCTTCGATGAGGCGCTGGCAAGCCACTTCGGGCGGGCCAGAGGTGACGATGTCCGTCAGCTCGTCGTCCGAGACCAGGTCGTGCAGGCCATCCGAGGACACGACGAATCGGTCATCGAGCCGGACGAACAGGGGTGCCGGCCAGGCGTCGATTCGGACTTCCGGGCGGGTGCCGAGCGATCTGACGAGCAGGTGGCGGTCAGGGTGATGACGGGCGCTGTCCCGATCGAGGGTTCCGCGTCTGACCCGGTCGAACACCGCGTTGTGGTCGTCGGTCATCTGCATCGCGATGCCATCGCGGATCAGGTAGAGCCGGCTGTCGCCGACGTGGGCACAGTAGGCAAAGCCTTGTCGGAACAGTACGGCCGTACAGGTCGTTCCCATGCCGATGTGGTGGGGGCTGCGGGCGCTTTCGCTGTAGATGGCGGCGTTGGCGGCTCGGACGGCTCGGACCAGTGCCGCTCCCGGGTCCTGATTGTCGGCCGCATAGCTCCCGATCACGGTTTCCACTGCCACCCGACTGGCAATGTCTCCCCCGGCGTGGCCCCCCATGCCGTCCGCCACCACCAGGACCACCCCGTCACGCGCCCGGACGGTCGGATCCGAGGGGTTGAAGAGGGCTATGGCGTCCTGATTGGTTGGTCGAACCCGCCCTCGGTCGGTAGCGACGGCACCCCGCATTGAATCGGGCCTCACGATCGGCACTGCCGAGCTGGCGTCTTGGCTCTGGGCTCCGCGCAAGCGGGCAAACAGATCCGACGGCCATTGCCTGGGCACGCGAGGGGGCGCGTCAGCGGGCGGTGGACGGGACGTGGCCGAGCGCCCGGGTGGGAAGCGCCTCAACTCGTCCGGACCTCGATCGGGTCAGGTGTCGCAGTACGCTCCGCTCCATGGCGCCTCCAGGACGTGACGACGGGGCGACCCGTCACTCCTGCTACGCGCAGAACCGGTCAGAACCGGCTCACTGCGCAGACGCGCGGATGTTCGCGAGAAGCTGCTCGGCGGTGCGGGTGCGGGGGTGGTCCGGGCCGACGGTTGCGCGGAGGCGCGTCAGGGCCGTTCTGAGCAGCGGCTCCGCCCGTCCGGCCCGCCCGTCGGCGAGATACACCTCGGCTAGCGCGACCTGACTCGATGCGATGGTCCAGTGATCGTGGGGCAGGGTGGCGCGTCGCAGCGCGATGCTCTCCTTGACCGCCGCTTCGGCCGGTCCGAACTGACCGACGCCCACCAGGGAGCGTCCCAGGGAGATATACGCACTGGCCAGAACCGGGTGCGTGTCGTCGAGGCCCTTGCCGCGCAGCGCGATGATCTCGCGTGACAACGGCAGCGCGTCGCCGGGTCGGTCGTGATTGAGCAGCCAGGCCGCGTAGTTCGAGAGGGTCCAGGCGTAGTCCGGGTGATTGGTGCCCAGCACCTTCGATCGAATCGCAATGACACGACGGTAAAGCGTCTCGGCTTCGTCCTTGCCCTGGAAGTCGAGAATGGTCGCCAGGGTGTTGAGCACTGTCGCGGCGGACGGATGATACTCGCCGTGGATCCTCACCAGCATCTCGGCCGCTTCACGGTGCAGCGATTCGGCTGGCGCGAACTGCCCTTGCATACCGAGCGCGACTGCCACGTTGTTGATGGTCCGCGCCACCAGGTCGTGATCGCCCGGGAAGAGCCGGCGCCGAATCGACAGAGCCTCGCGATGGTACTGCTCCGAGGAATCGACGTGCCCCGCCTCCTCGGCAACGGCACCGAGGTTGTCGAGGATCGCCGCGCGGGTACTGTCACTGCCGCGGCGATTCCGGTTGTGAATGTTCAGGGCCACCCGAAGCAGCGAGTCGGCCCGATCGAGCCGGGCATTGCGCAGCGCAGCCGAGCCGAGGTTCATCAGGGCAGTCGCAATCTCCTCCGGGGTGCTCCGGGCGCGGTGCCTGGCCTCCAGCGCGGCCTGAAACGCTGTCTCGCTCGCTTCGTACCGGCCGAGGCTGTGATAGGTGTGGCCGAGGGTGGTCTGAACCAGCGCTTCCACTTCAGGCTCTCCGGCGAGATCGCGGCGCGCTTGCGCAGCGGCCGTATCGAGAACTTCGGCGACGGTGATGTCGCGGCCATGAGCGGCGGGGTTGGGAGCCGCGAGCATCGAACCCAGGTAGCCGGACACCAGCTCCGCGCGGCGCCGCTCGCGGTCGGCCCGGCGAGCCTGAGCGGTGCTGATCACGATGCCTCCGATTAGCGAGACGAGCAGCAGCGACGCGATGCCGACCGGGATCCGGTGCCGCGTGACGAACTTACGGGCCCGGTAGCCGACCCAGTCGCGCTCGGCCGTGACCGGGAGCCCGTCGAGGAGGCGCTTGATGTCCTCCGACAAGGCATCGACGGATCGGTAACGGCGCTCCGGCTCTTTGCGGAGCGCTGTCAGTACGATGGCGTCGACTTCGCCGCTCAGGGCCCGGCGGAGCGCGGCAAGGCTTCGCTGGTCCGAGTTCGCGGCGTGAACTTCGGTTGCGGCGGCGCTCGGCGCCGGGGCCGGCGCCTCCAGGATGACGCGCTCGACACTGGCGAGCGTGAGGTCGTCGAACCGGAACGGTCGCTGGCCGGTCAGCAGCTCGAACAGCACGACGCCCAGGGAGTAGATGTCGGTCGCGACAGATAGCGGGCGACCCGCCACCATTTCCGGGCTGGCGTACTCCGGTGTCAGTGCTCGCATGCCACCACGGGTCAGCGGCGCCTGCTCCGGATCATCCTCGTCGCCCAGAATCTTGGCAATACCGAAGTCGAGCAGCTTGACGGTGCCATCGCTGGCCACCAGAATGTTGCCTGGCTTGAGGTCGCGGTGCACCACCAGGTTCCGATGGGCGTGGTCGACGGCCGTGCACACCTGTCGGAACAACGCGAGGCGATCCCGCGGGGCGAGACGCCGCTCGTTGCAGTACCGCGCAATCGGCTGACCCTCGATGTACTCCATTACGAAGTACGGTCGACCGTCGTCGGTCACGCCACCGTCCAGCAGGGCGGCAATGTTGCGATGGTCGAGTGTGGCGAGTATCTGGCGCTCCTGTCGGAACCTGCGCATCGTCAGCTCGGTCTCGAGCCCGCGACGCACCAGCTTGATCGCGACCCGCTTCCGAAACTGGTCGTCGACGCGATGGGCCTCATAGACGGCTCCCATACCGCCGAATCCGATCAGCCGTGTCAGCTGGTAAGGGCCGATCTGGTCGCCGATGAGCGTCCCCGACGAGTCCTCGAACACCCGGGCAATCCGAGCGCTCGTCGGCGGTTCGAGAAACGTATTGTTGGGGTCGGTCGCCTCGGCCAGCAGGGCCTCGACTTCTCGGATCAGGTCGGAGTCCCCACCGGCCGCGGACGCGAGGAAGTCGGCTCGCTCAGCGACCGGTCGCTCGAGCGCCTGTTCGAACAGATCGCGAAGCCGTTGGAACCGATCTCTGCTAGCCATGGAATCACGGATGCCGACGGTTGAGGTCTTGGAGACGCGTCAAACGACGGGGCCCGGGATCAGCGGTTGCGGGTCAGGTCTCGCTTGAGCCAGGCTCGGGCAAACGCCCAGTCGCGTTTGACGGTGGCCGTCGAGATGTCGAGTACCGCGGCCGTATCTTCGACGGAAAGCCCGCCGAAGAAACGAAGCTCGACGACCCTGGCCTGGCGGGGGTCCAGGTCGGCCAGTTGCTTGAGGCTTTGATCGAGCGACTCCAGATCCAGACCGTCGGTGTCGTCGCTGCCGACCCGCAGCGCATCATCGAGTTCGATCTTTTCCTGACGACCGCCGCGCTTCTGGGCGTTTCGACGGCGGGCATGGTCCACCAGGATGCGACGCATGGCCTGAGCGGCAAGGCTCAGGAAGTGCTGCCGGTTCTGCCAGTCGGCGTTGTGGTTGCCGGCCAGCCGAAGAAACGCCTCGTTGACCAGAGCGGTGGGCTGCAGCGTGTGGTCACCGCGCTCGTGCCGCATCTGGCGCTCCGCGATGTCGTGCAGCTCGGCGTAGATGAGCGGAATCAGCGCCTCAGCGGCAAGCTCATCACCGGCCGAGAAGCGGCGAAGCAGGCGGGTGACTTCGTCTGGGGGCGCGGGCACGGTATCGATTGAGTCGGGTGTGAAGGAAATCAGCTCTCAGCGGAAAGCACCCATCTCGGGGCTGGCCTCGTTCGCCAATGCACTCCCCGTGCCGAAACCTCGTGTGACGGGGGCAGCGGCGCGGCGGCCGTTCGGATCAACGGCTGCCGCGCTGGCGACTACTCCCCGAGAATCAGGGCGAACATCAGCGGAGCAACGATCGTCGCATCGCTCTCGACTATGAACTTCGGTGTGTCGACAGCGAGCTTGCCCCAGGTGATCTTCTCGTTGGGCGGAGCGCCCGAATAGCCGCCATAGCTGGTGGTTGCCTCGGAGATCTGACAGAAATAGCCCCAGACCGGCACGTCGTCCCGCTGCAGATCCTGATGGAGCATGGGCACCACACAGATCGGAAAGTCGCCCGCGATGCCGCCACCGATCTGGAAGAAGCCGATGGAAGAATCGGTCGACGTCCTGGTGTACCAGTCGGCCAGCGAGATCATATACTCGATCCCGGTCCGCACGGTGTGAACGTTCTTCACGTCGCCACTGATGCAATGGCCGGCGTACATGTTCCCCAGCGTCGAGTCCTCCCAGCCTGGCACGACCATGGGCAGATTTCGCTCTGCCGCCGCAATCAGCCAGGAATCCTTCGGGTCGATCTGGTGGTACTGCTTCAGCCGACCGCTGCGAATCACCCGGTACATGAACTCATGGGGGAAGAACCGCTCCCCCGCTCGGTCGGCAGCAACCCACTCCTCCAGGACTGCCGTCTCGAGGCGGCGCATTGCCTCCATTTCCGGGATGCAGGTATCAGTGACCCGGTTGAGATGCCGTTCGAGCAGACCCTGCTCGTCGGCCGGGGTCAGGTCCCGCCAATTGGGGAGGCGCTCATAGAAGTCGTGGGCAACCAGGTTGAAGAGATCTTCTTCGAGGTTGGCTCCGGTGCACGAGATCGAATCCACCAGCCCGGCACGGATCAGGACGGCCAGCGACTTACCCAATTCGGCGGTGCTCATTGCACCGGCCAGGGTGATCATCATTTTGCCGCCCGCGTCCATATGCTTGCGGTAGGCGTCGGCTGCATCGACCAGTACGGCCGCGTTGAAGTGCCGGAAGTGTCGCCGGGCAAAGGCCGAAACCGGCCCTTCCGGATTGGCTCGGGGGGTCACTGCAGTCATGGGGAGACACCCGTCGCGTCGAGATTCGCTCGATCGCCGGGGACGCAAACCCGTCGATCAAGAGACGCCCTACGGTACCCGAGGCACCGCCATCGGAACGCCCACGGTGGCAAATGAGGGCAAAAGAATAGTCGATCTGTGGTTCCCTGTCACAGGCGCCCGCGCGGTGATTCTGGTGCGCAACCAGGCCTGCTCCATGGGCAAGGCGCTGTGACCGTCCGGTCGGTTAATAGCGTAATGCTTAGTAAATACTTGTCTTACATCGTGAGTAACAGAATCGTTCTGCCGAGGCCGTCTGGTGGATCTAGGCTCACATCGCGCCCTGGGGGCTGGCATTCCCACTGTCGGCGGCAGCGACAGGTACCAGCGGAGTGCCGGTTCGGATTGCACTGACCACGTCACGCACGGCCCGGATGACCGCGTCGGGTCGATCGATCTGGATGTAATGGCCGGCTTCCGGATACAGCTCGTGCCGACTGACACTGGACCAGTTGGCTTGATCGATGTGGAGCGTTTTCCAGACCTGGCGAAACTGCACTCCTTGCTCCGCGGTCATTTTCATCGCGGAGAGTCCGGCGCTGTCGAGCGGCTGCATTGCGGTGAGGACGACGAGGGGGCGGTTGCCCAGCGTGCGGAACGTTCCCGCCTCGGTGACCGTCGCCTCGAGAGACGCCGCCTCGTCGATCATCGGGCCGAGTGAGGTCGAGAAGTACGCGCCCAGGGTCCGGTTGATGCTGTCGGGGATGGCTGCATTCCGGGTCAGGCCGGACAGGAGCCGTGGCAGCCCGGTCGGAGCCAACGCTCTCAGGACTCTGAGGACACCCAGGGGCGGTTCGGCCACCTCTCCGGTGATCTCGGCAAAGCGGTGAAACTGATCAGGGTGCGACGCATCGACGAAGACGAGGCCTGCCACCTGATCGGGGAAGTACTTGGTGAAGATCATCGAATAGGGCCCACCAAGCGAATGCCCGACCAGGACGAAGGGCCCCGATTCGCCGCTGGCCGCGAGCGCCGCATGGAGATCCTGGGCCACCGCAATCCCGCTGCGGAGGTCTGGCGACGGATCACTCCACATCACGCCGGCACGGTCATAGGCGCAGGCACGGGTGGTTGCGGCGATCGAGTCGTGAACCGGGCTCCAACTCAGCGAGCCATAGGTATCCAGGCCTGCCTCGAACACCACGATCGGAGTGCCTTGACCCCGGCAGTCGAGGTGGATCCGTCGGGTGCCGAGGTCGACGAGCTCCCCCGGAGCCGGGAAGTCGCGGGCCGAACGCCGCCGCGCCAAGGTCTCGTAAATGAGCCCGGCCACCAACGCGAGCACGAGGGCGACGGCAAGCGTTTTGAAGAGCCGCCGCAGCCAGCGGCGCACCGGAGAGCGAGTCGGGACGGCCATATGGAACTCGGTTGTCGCGGGTAGACGATCCGGGAATAAACCGATCTTCCGGCGGACCCGCCAGTCAGGTCGGTCCGGCCGAGCAGCTTCCGCTGCTGCGGAACCGGTCGCATCTTTCGACTGTGGCTTGCTACGCCGCTGTCCCGGCGCCGAGTCCGCAGGCTTCGGTTGCCGGATCGTCCACGCTCCCGATCATTGCAAGGATCCCATGACCGCCGCCCCGCAGTCGGACGACGGGCTCAAGCCCGAGCTTACGCTCTTCGACTCCATCACGATCAACGTCGGCACCATGGTGGCCTCGGCCATCTTCCTGATGCCGGCCGTGGTGGCGCTCAGCTTCCGGTCCGTTGCGCCGAGTCTGATGGTCTGGATCGTCGGCGGGATCGTGTCGGTGTTTGGTGCGCTTTGCCTGGGCGAGCTGGGAGCCGCCATGCCCAAGGCCGGCGGTCAGTTCGTGTACCTCAAAAGGATCTACGGCCCCGTCTGGGGCTATCTGTACGGCTGGGCCTGTGCCATCATCATCAATCCGGGGTCGATCGCAGCCATTGCCGTCGGCTTCGCGACCTATCTGTCCCACCTGATTCCCATGGGGTCGGCCGGCGTCAAGGTCGCGGCCGTCGTATCGATCATGGGCCTGTCGGTGATGAACTGCTTTGGCCTCCGCCTCGGCGTCGTGCTGCAGAACGTGCTCACGGTCCTCAAGATCGTCGCCATCGTCGGGCTGGCGGCTCTCTGCTTTCTGTTGCCTGGTGGCTCCGCAGAGAATCTCCAGCCCTTCTGGCCGACCGAGTCATGGACGAGTCTGATCGGCCCGTTCGGCCTGGCGCTGGTTGCCGCGCTTTTTGCGTACGATGGCTGGATCGAGATCACGTACGTTGGAAGTGAGATGCGGAACCCGGCGCGCGACATGCCGCGCTCGATCATACTCTCGACCGCCCTGGTCGCGCTTCTCTACGTCACCGTTGCGGTGGCGTTCACCTATGTTCTCGGGCATCAGGGCGTTTCGCAGTCACCCCGTGTCGCGGCCGACGCAGCCACCGCGGTTCTCGGAACGGCGGGTGCCGTGGTGGTGACCTTCACCGTGCTGGTGTCGACACTCGGGTCGAACAACGGAATCGTCTTTACCGCCGCGCGGGTCCCCTTCGCCATGGCGCGCGACGGACAGTTCTTCGCCTGGGCCGGTCGAGTGAGCCCGCGGTACGCAGTGCCAACGACCTCGATCCTGGTGCAGGGTGTCTGGGCGTCACTGCTCGCGTTGTCAGGAACCTATGACCAGCTTGCGACCTATGTCGTTTTTGCCTCGTTCCTGTTCTACGGTATGTCGGCTGTCGGTGTCATGGTGCTCCGGCAACGCGAGCCCGAGCTCCACCGGCCCTACCGCAGCTGGGGTTATCCCTTCACGCCGCTGATCTTCTCGGCGTTTGCCGCGTTTCTCATCATCAACACCACACTCGAGCAGCCGGTCGACACGCTGATCGGCATCGGTCTGCTCGCGCTTGGTCTCGTCTTCTACTACGGATTCGGCTGGCACCGGGCGGCAGCCAGGCCCTGAACGGGTCGGGGGCGGCTCAGTCGCAGGCGTTGCCGCGGCGGAACTCCTGGATCGCGGCCAGCGCACCGGATCGGGCACGGTGACTGCCGAACCGTTCGCCATCGGCTCGTTTGGTTCGCGCAAACCCGTTCATTTTCCAGGGCTTGCAGAGCAGGCATCCGGCCCTGCGATTCTTGGGGCGCCGTCGTTTGAAGTTCGCCATGGGGTTCCGACTTCGTTCCAGGTTGGTTTAGGCGGAGATGCTGCAAGATATCATCCGTCCCCCGGCGGTCAGGGCCGAAGAATTTCAGGATGCCTGTGGCGTGAAGAAGGTTGCAACGAGCCGTCAGGCGACGGCTTCAGCCCAGTGAAAGCCGTCCGGCAGCGGGTCGGCAGAGGCGTACTCGATGTGAATGACTCGACGGTGACTCGGCGCCGCCGCAGGTGCTGAGGCATGCAGGATCAGGGGGCGCATCAGGAGGACGCCCCCTTCGGCCACGAGGCAGTCGACCGGGGCTGAGCTCCGCGCCACTCGCTCCAGCTCTGAGTCTGAGAATCGGCCACCTTGGTGTGATCCCGGGATGACGCGGACCGGGCCGTTGTCGGGGCCACACGGGTCGAGATGTAACCGGAGGGTCAGCATCCGGTCCAGGACGGCGGCCGGCGGGCGGACGTGCCAGGCACCGGCCTTACGAGACCAGGGGCCCCAACCGTGGCAATCGGCGTATTCGGTCACCGAGATCGTGACGTCCTGGTGCCAGGTGGCCTTCCAGTTGGTCACCGGCGTCTTGTCGAACAGCAGGGCCCGAACGGCTACCGCGCCCTGGCCGAGCGTTGGGGCGACGAGCTGCTGCAGGGGGCCAACGGCGAGCGGGACCAACGACGGAAGGTGCTGAAACAGATCGCGGACTCCGCCGCGCTCGGCGTGGCGGGTCAGGATGGGGTCGACCTGGGCACGCAACTCTGCTACGACCTCAGCCGTCAACCCACTCGGGACGACCGAATAACCATGGAGCGCCAAATCGCTGGTCACGGGGGCAAGTTAATGGACCCGCTGCGTGGTCGCGACGGGTTCGCAGCTCCCGAACCGTCGCTGATTCGGTCTCGACGGACTAGATTCCCGAACCTGCGATCGCGCCCCGCTGTGTTGGCGTTTGACGACAAACAGACCTCCGTCCCGCGAGAAGACCTTGCCTCGATTTGACCTCGCCGTTTCGGTTCGGCTGCGCACACTATGATTGCCGTCCAGTCGGTCCACAAGTATTTCGGCGCCATTCACGCCGTTGACGACGTCAGCTTCCGGATCGACCCCGGAGAGGTCGTCGGATTTCTGGGCGCCAATGGCGCCGGCAAGACGACCATGATGCGAATGCTGACCGGGATGCTGCAGCCCGACGCCGGTGCCGTCAGCTTCGAGGGGCGTTCGATCGGCGAGGACCTGATTGCGGCCAAGCGGCGGATCGGGTTCCTGCCGGAGTCGAACCCGCTGTACGTCGACATGCTGGTGCACGAGTTCCTGACCTATGCCGCGACCTTGCGCGATCTGCAGGGAACAGCAGCCCGGTCCGCACTGGCCGACGCGGTCGAGCAGACTGCGATTCAGGATGTCTACCACCGCCCTATCAGCGAATTGTCCAAGGGGTACCGACAGCGGGTCGGGCTGGCGGCTGCCGTGCTCCACCGTCCTGATGTCCTGGTCCTGGACGAGCCGACTGAGGGACTCGACCCGAATCAGCGCCTCGAGATTCGCAAGCTGATCGGCGATGTCGGGCGCGACCGCACCGTACTGCTCAGTACCCACGTGCTCCAGGAAGTCGAAGCGACCTGCACTCGGCTGCTGGTGATTCACCGTGGTCGTCTGGTGGCCGATGGTGGCGTGGCAGACCTGCTCGCCGCCGGTCGGGGCCGAGCGAGCTACGTGCTGGAAGCGGAGGGCGTCGACCCTGCCCAGCTGGTGGGCAGCCTTTCGGGCCTGGTCGACCATTCGATCGACACGGTCGAGGGTCGAGTCAGGCTCCGACTGGTAACCGATCAGAGTGACGATCTCCGCCCGATTCTCTCGCGAGCCGTGGTCAGCCAGGGAGGAGTAGTCTGGGAGCTGTACCGCGAACGGGCAACCGTCGAGCAGCTGTTTCAGACCCTCACCTCCGAAGGCGACAGCCTGCTCGGCACGCCGGGGGGTGAGCGCTCATGAAACAGATCTGGCGCGTAGCCCGACGGGAGGTCAAGGGGTACTTCGATCACCCGACTGCCTACATCCTGCTGATTGCGTTCCTGCTGCTGGCGCTCTTCGTTGCGTTCCGGACCCTGTACGGCAGCGGGACGGCCTCGCTTCGGACCGTCTTCCTGCTGCTGCCGTGGCTGTTTGCCGTCTTCATTCCGGCCATGACGATGCGTGCGTTTGCTGAGGAGCGCCGCAGCGGCACGCTCGACTGGCTGAGCTCGCAACCGCTCTCAGAACTCGACCTGCTGCTGGGCAAGCTCCTGGGCAACCTGCTGTTCGTGCTGACCACGCTGATCGGCACCTTGCCCACCGCGATCGGCGTGCTGCTGCTGTCCGATGCCGATCCGGGCATCATGATAGCACAGTATCTCGGTGCCGTCCTACTTGCTGCGCAAATGACGGCCATCGGCGTCTGGGCGTCGAGTGCCACCCGGAACCAGGTCACGGCCTTCATTCTCGGTCTGGCGGTCAGCTGGAGTCTGGTCTTTCTGGGCGAGCCCGTCCTCTTGACCGCCTTGCCGGACCGGGTGGCGGTCTGGGCCAGCAATCTGTCGATCCTGACGCACTTCGAGCCCGTGGCTCGTGGTGCGCTCGACCTTCGCGATCTGCTCTACTTTGCCTCGACCGCGCTCCTGTTCGGCACCTTTGCCTACGGCATCCTGGTGCGCCGCCGTCTGAGCAAGGTGCGCAGCGGGCACCGTCGGTTGCAACTCGGAACCGCCGCGATCGTGGCGGCCGTGATTGCCGTCAATGCCGCGGGCAGCGGACTGCGACAGCGCTTCGATCTGACGTCCCAGGGACTCTACTCGCTCTCGGACGCAACCCGTGACGTGCTCCGTTCGCTCGACGATCAGGTCACCATCAAGCTCTTCGCCTCTCGCGCGCTGCCGCCCGACGTCCAGCGAACCGTTCGCGACATCCGCGACTTGCTGGGCGACTTCCGCGCGGCCAGCGGCGGGCGGATTCGCACCGAAGAGCTCCGACCCGATACCGACCCTGAGGCGGAAAAGGAGGCGGCCTCGTACGGCCTGCGTCCGCTCCAGTTCAGCAGCCTTCGGGGCGATGAGTTCCAGGTGCGGCGCGGCTGGCTGGGCATCGTGATCCAGTACGCCGAGGAGAAGCAGACCTTCCCGGTGCTGCAGCAGACTGATGATCTCGAGTATCGCCTGATTGCGAGCATTGCGTCGCTGACATCCGGCAAACGGCCTTCGATCGCGTTTCTGACCGGTTTCGATGCGCGAACCGCCTACAGTTACAACATCTGGCGGGACATCCTCGAGAATCGTTACCAGGTCGGCGCCGCGTTCAGCGACAGCGTTGCGATGCCGGCCCTCGGACGCGACTCGATCGACGTCTTGATCGTCGCCGGCCCGCGCCAGACTGTGCCGCCACTGGTGGTCGAGCGTGTCCGAGGGTACCTCGATGCTGGCGGACCGGTGCTCTTTCTGCTGGATCGCACCGATGTCGGGATTGCCCAGCTGGCCAATCCGATCACCACGGGTTTCGAAGCGCTGCTTTCGGGGCGAGGTGTCGGACTGGCGCCCGGAATGGTGTTCGACCTCAAGTCCAATGAGGTGGTCTCGCGCGGTGAACGCGATGGCCGACCCTACTCGGCGCCGTTTCCCCCCTGGCCGCGGGTGCTTCGAGCGGCGGCGCACCCAGCCACGGCCGGTCTGTCGGCGCTGACCCTGGGTTGGCCGACGGCGCTCGAGGTGCTCGACACGGTAGCAACACCGGTGCTCTGGACCACGACGGAGTCAGCCGGACGGCACACCCCGAGCGCCTCACCGGTTTCGCCGGACTACCCGTTCTATCCGGACACGTCTTCGCTTGCCAGGCAGAACGTGGCTGTCGCCGTGCCGGAGTCGGGTACCGCCGGTCGGATGGTCGTGGTGGGCGACGCAGACTTTCTGGAGGATCGGTTCGTTCGCGGCAACGTCCAGAATCTGATTTTTGCGACCAACGCGATCGACTGGTTGCTTCAGGACGAGCGCCTGATTCGGATCCGATCCAAGGATCGGACCCCGCCACCACTGGTGTTTGCCACGCCGCTCGAACGGGATCTCTTCAAGTGGGCCAACCTGCTCGGCGTGCCGGTGCTGGTTGGTCTGTTCGGTCTGATCCGCGTGCTGTGGCGTCGACGTTCGGTCGACCGGCCCTGGCAATGAGGCGATCGAGATGAGTGAGCGCGGGTTACGCATCGCCCTGCTCGTGCTGCTGGCTGCCCTTCTCGCGTTCGGGGTGCAGCGGTGGGCCGGTCGCGATTCACAACGGGGCGAGTTCCACCCGTTAGGTCAGTTGCTGGCGCGGCTCGACGGACGCGACGTGACGCGATTCGAGATCGCGGGACCGACCGAAACGTACGAGGTGCAGAAGACGGAGGCTGGCTGGCAGGTCAATGGCCTGCCGGCCGATACGGTGGTCATCGATCGGCTCTGGGTCGATTTGACCGAGGCCGTGCCCCTCGAGATCGCCGCCAGCAACCCGGCCAACCATGGTCGACTCGGCGTGGCGGATGACAGCACCCGCAGTCTCACCGTCGTCCATGCCGACGGCAGCCAGAGTCGTCTCCTGGTTGGGCGTCCCGGACCGCAGCAGCCCGGCGGCTACGTTCGCTTGCCGGGCAGCGATGAGGTGTACCTGGTCAGGGGCGGGTTCTTCGACGCCATGCGGCAGCCGCTGGTGTACTGGCGTGACCTGACGGTGCTGACCATTGACACGTCGGCCGTCGAGACGGTGCTGCTCCGGTGGGGGGCTGACAGGTTCAGTCTGCGTCGCGGTCAGCCCGGTTGGACAGTCGATGGGCTGCCAGCCAGTCCCGATGCCGTCGGGGACCTGCTGATGGCCCTGAATCGTCAGTACGCGGTGGGCTTTTCCCGCGACAGTACCGGCTATGGTGATGATCAGCGGGGACTGATAGCGCTCGACGCACGCGGTGATACGCTCGTCGCGCTGGCAATGCGGCTGGGTCAGCGCGGTGAGCCACTGATCACGATGCGAGGCAGTCCCTTCATCTTCGAGCTGGACCGCCGCAGTCTGGAGCGGTTGATGCCGCCGCGTGACGCCCTGCGGGCCATCACGCCTGCGCCCGGGGGGCGCGTCGAAACGCCGAGGCGCGCCCGACCGTCGATCGCCCTGCGGTAGCAGCGGATCTGAAGTCCTCTCGCCTCGAGTCATTGCAGGGCGGGCGTTGATCGAACGGGCGCCCCCGCCGGGAATCCGGCTCGGGTCGATCTTCCGCCCGTCGACTGGGTTGTTCTGTGAGGAAACCTGCGTGACCGGTTGATCCCGAGGTGTAGCGGAGGCGGTTCAACCCGTCGGCCGGAGCCGTCGGCCAATCGTCCGGATCAGGCAGGTCATCGTCAGGACGCTTCGCCGTAGATTCGGGACGGTCACGCGGCTGTCCCAGGCCCGCGGCCCCCGCCGCCGGATCTCGGTGCCGATTGCTGAGTAGAGCGCTCGCCCCACGGCGACGGCGGCTGCCGACCTGGCTGGAAGCTGCGCAATGACGGGATCGGCCTCGGCATAACGGGAATCGGCCTCGTCGAGCAGGCGCCGCGCCACCCCGGCCAGCGCCGCCCGACGACTCGTCCATCCGAGACCCGTGTCGGGAATGCCGGCGGCCTGCAACCATCCGAGTGGGACATAGATCCGGCCTGCACCCGCATCGTCGACCAGATCGCGGGCAATGTTGGTGAGCTGGACCGCCTGGCCGAGGCGGCCCATCCGATCGAGAAGAACGGTGCGTTCGAGGCCCATGATCCGTCCGGTCATGATCGCCACCACGCCTGCCACGCAATGGCAGTAGTCGGTCAACTCGTCCAGGGTCTGATAGCGCCTGCCGGCGACGTCCATTGCCATGCCGTCCAGCAGGGCACGGGGCAGGTCCGGAGGAATGCGGTGACGGCGGACCAGCAAGGCCAGCGCCTGGAAGGGAAGCTCGGTGGCTTCACCCGTCAGCGCGCGCTCCGTCTCGGCCCGCAATCGAGCCAGCCGCGCAGGCAAGAGCTCGGCGTCGACCCGCTGCTGGCCTTGTCCGAGCGTCTGACCGTCGATCACGTCATCGCAATGACGACCCCAGGCATACAGCAGCACGCAGCCTTCGCGGGTTGTTCGCTCGAGCAACCGGGCGGCCCTCGAGAAGCTCGCCGACCCGTGCGAAAGGATCGCCTGGCATCGTGCAATCAGCCCAGCGGCGTCGTTGCCTGCGCTGACAGCATCGCTTGGCATGGCTGGGAGATGCCTTCCAGGAAAAAGGAACTATTCTTGCTGCAAGGTGCGACTTCGTCACATCAACAAACCATACCAGTATCTATTACGAGGACAACTCATGGGCAGGTGGACACGCTGGCTTGCTGCGACGGCGGTCGCTCTCGGCCTCGGGGCATGCGGTTCTGATCCCGGTGATGGTGGTTCGGGACCGGGTACCCCGGCAATCGCCCTCTCTCTCAGTAAGACGGCGCTTACGGCACCTCAGGGTGGCTCGGACAACCTCACGGCAACGATCACCCGGAGCGGCGGGTTTACCGGGGCCGTCTCGATCGAAACGACTGGTGCACCCGCAGGTGTGACGGCTGCCGCGTCGAACGTAGCTACCAGCGGCGGCACGACCACCGGAACGGTCACGGTCAACGTGGCAAATAATGTTGCCGCAGGTACTTACAACCTGACGGTCACCGCATCGGGAGCTGGAGTTGCAACCGTGAACGTGCCTGTGACCCTGACGGTCACCGCCATTCCGGCGAGCATTGCCATCTCAGCCAACCCGACCGCGTTGAGCATCGCGCAGGGCGCCTCGAACACGGTGGCGATTGCGCTGACGCGGACCAACTACGACCAGGCAGTCACCCTGTCGGTCGAGGGATCGCCGATTGGGCTCACGGCCAACTTCGCGCCAGGATCGCTCACCACGACCTCGACCTCGACGCTGACGATCGGCGCCGGAACCGCAGCAGCGGGTACGTATCCACTGACGATCAGGGCGACCGGCAACGGAGTCTCTGCGGCTACTACTGTGGTACAGCTGACGATCACTGCTGCGCCGCCGCCACCATCCTATACGCTCGGGCTCTCCTCGTCGACTCTCTCGCTTGCCCAGGGTGCCAGCGGAGAGACCACGGTCAACCTGACCCGAACCAACTTCACGGGCAGCGTCAGCTTGTCGCTGCAGGGCGGAACCCCGCCTGGTATCACGGCCTCGTTTACGCCGCCAGCCACAACGGGGACAACATCGACCCTCTCGATCCAGGTCGGCGGCGCTGTCGCTCCCGGTAACTATGACCTGATCGTACGGAGCGAGGCCGAGGGCTTCGATCCAAAGACGGTCACGCTGACGCTGACGGTTACCGGTCCTGCGCCAGACTATTCGCTGTCGCTCGCGCCGGCGGGGACCGTCAATGTTCAGGCGGGCGGGACATCGGTCAACGTCACAGTCAACATCAACCGGGTTGGCAATCTGACCGCTCCGGTTGCCCTGTCGGTCGGCGCGCTGCCGGCCGGAATCACCGCGACGCTCAACCCGACCAGCACCACCGGCAATACCTCGACTCTCACGATCCAGGCCGCGTCCGGCGCAGCGACTGGTGCGCAGCAGGTGACGGTCACAGGCAGCTCGACTGGTCTGGCAAACAAGACGCTCAATGTCGGTCTGCAAGTCGCGCCGGCATCGGGTGGCAGCGGCAACGTCAGTATCGACGTCGCAGCCTGCCCGGTCTCGGAGCGGCCGATCTGGGCTGCGGTGCAGAATGGCAATGGTGCCTGGACCCGGGTGGTTCCGACCGGGACGGTCTACAGCTTCAACATCACCGAATCCCGTGGCGCCTTTGCCTTTGTGACGGGATCTGGCGGGTCGAGCGCCGTGGCGGTCCAGTACTACAGCCAGGCCGAGTGGCTCGGTATCAACACCGTCTTCCTGTGCGACGACATCGAGGCGGGCGGCAAGACGCTCACGGCGCAGACGGCCGGTCTCGCCGGGTTCACGAGCACGGCGAGCGTCTCGATCGGCGGCGGCGTCGGCTCCGCCAGCTTCATCCAGACGTTGGCGTCGATCCAGGGAGTGGCGAACGGTACCTTCGACCTGGTCGCCTATCGAGGCGATCTCGTCGCGGGCCCAGGCTCGAATGACCGGATCATCATCCGACGCGACATCAATACGGCCGCGATCGCCGACGGTGGGTCGGTCGGGCCGACCCTGGATTTCGGAGCCTCCGAGGCGGTGGCACCGGCGTCTGCGACGCTCACCATCAACGGTGGCTTGCTGGGCGGTGAATCCGTCATCCACACCATGGCGTACAACACAGGCGTCGGGTGCAACGTTCATCCGCTGTACGGTCTGGGCCAGGCCTCGACGGCGTCGTTCTCGATCTACGGCGTGCCTGCTGCGCAGCAGCGGCCCACCGACCGGCATTCCCTGTTCGTCACCGCCAACAACTTCTCGGGTGGCGGACAGGCCGGTACGTCACGGGGTGCCTCGATCTTCATGGGCGCGCTGACGGGTACCAGTGTGACCCTGCCGGGAGCGATCGCGGCGCTTACGCCTGGTGCGGAAGGCGGTCCCTACCGGCGCTTCCGGTTCCAGTATACGCTGCCGACGGGAGCCGCGGCCTCGACCACGGCGCTGTATACCACCACCGGCGTCACCAGCCAGGCCGTCTCCCTGATGGCCTCCGCTGCGTACTTGGGTGGCACGGCGGTCGACCTGACCACGCCCGACTTCACGGGCGTGGCCGGGTGGAACAATGCCTGGGCGCCGGCAACCGGGTCCAACGGAACGTGGACGGTGTCGGGCGGTGGCGCGAACGTCACCGGAGCCTGCCCGAGCTCCGGCCAGATCCTCTTCACCTCGCGGGTCGGAACGTTCTAGGCAAGCGCGACCCATACCATCGCGCATCGACGCCGAGCGGAGTTGGTTTCCGCTCGGCGTCGATCGCTTTCAGCGTCAGTAGCCCCGGTTCGGATCGATGGCCAGGCGCGGCGTCGTTCCCGCCTCGACGGCGGCCAGCGCCTCGAGGAAACCCGCGACGGTACCTTCGACGGTGCTTGGTCCGCTGACATGCGGTGAGATCACCACGCGGGGATGATGCCAGAGCGGCGAATCGGCCGGCAGCGGCTCCTGTTCAAAAACATCGAGCGCCGCCCCGCTGAGCCAACCCTGATCGAGTGCCTCAGGCAGTGCCCCTTCGTCGATCAGGGCTCCTCGGCCGACGTTCATCAGGTAGGCGCCGTTGCAGGCGCGCATCCGGCTGCGATCGAGGAACCGCCGGGTCAGCGGGGTGTGTGGCGCCGCGAGGACGAGCCAGTGCGTTCCAGGAATGACCTGCTCGAACGACGCTGCCAGGTGCACCGCGTCGAACCCATCGGCAGGTGATCCGCTGCGAGACAAGCCGGTTACCCTGCAGCCCAGTGCCCGGAAACTCCGGGCAATACCCCGACCAACCTGACCCGTGCCGAGTATAACGACCCGTTGATTGCGCAGCAGGACAGGCGTCCGGTCGTCGTCGTTGCACCATCGGGCTGCCGCCTGGTCCTGGGCCAGAAGGCGGAGGCGCTGATTGACCGAGAGGGCACGCGTCAGGCACCACTCGCCGATGGCAGGACCAAAGTCCTCGCTGCTCTTCGTCAGTAGAACACCGTCGGGAAGGGGCTCGCCGCGCAGCAGGCCGTCGACGCCAGCTCCGATACTGTGGATCCACCGGATCTGCCCCCATCCGGCGGTCGGTTGTCGGAACCCGACGTAGACCTCGGCCTTGGCCAGGTCGTCGGCCGTGATCTCGGCGAGCGGTTTCATGGTAAGGGGCAGGTCGGGACGATGCGTGACGATCGCATCGCGAAGGCCGGAGACGTGGTCTCCAGCGAGCAGAACGCGGAGGGGTTTGGTTGCCATGGTGCTCGAAGCTGACGAGCGGGTCGACGGCGGTCAAGAGCCCGAACCGCATTGCCAGCACGCGCCGCTGCACCGAGATTCCTGCACCCATACCGTGGACCAGCCATGACCGTCCCGCTGCACGAGGCTCCGTCCGACGTGCTTGTCGAGTCTCCGCCGGTTACCCGACGCGAGATCTTCGGCTGGGCGATGTTCGATTTTGCCAACTCGTCGTACACCACCGTCGTCATCACGGCCGTTTACAGTGCCTTCTTCGTCTCGTACATCGTCCCGCCTGATTCCACCGCGCGCGATTCGTACTGGTCGGTTGCCATTCTGCTGTCGATGGTCTCGGCCATTCTGCTGTCGCCGCTGACCGGAGCCATCATCGACAAGAGCGGCCGCAAGAAGGCCTGGCTCGTGGCCAGTTGCCTCATCTGCGCTCTAGGCACGGCGGCCCTGTACCTGGCCCAGCCGGGCAACATCTGGCTGGCCATCGGTCTCATCGTGATCGGGAATACCGGCTTCATGCTGAGCGAGGCGTTCTGCGCGAGTTTTCTGCCGGAGATTGCCACCCGCGACAACATGGGCAAGATCTCCGGCCTCGGTTGGGGTATCGGATACTTCGGCGGCCTCGCCAGCGTGGTGCTGGCATCGCAGGTGATCATCACGGCGGACCCCGTGTCCGACCCTGCCCGGTACGTCAGCCAGAACCAGGTCGCGATGGTAGCGACCGCCATCTTCTTCGTGGTCGCTGCGCTGCCGACCTTTCTCCTGCTGCGCAACCGCTCCAAGCCGGCCCCCGGTTTCGAACATGCCTCTACGATGCAGCTGGTGCGCGCAGGGTTGGCCGAGCTGCGCAGCACCTTTGCCGTCGCCCGACAGTATCAGGTGCTGTTCCGCTTCCTGATTGCCTTCATGGTCTACATGGCAGGCCTCGATGCCATCGTCAAGTTCGTCGGCATCTATGCGCGCGAGGAAATCGGACTGACTGGTGGCGAATTTGTCGTGCTCTTTCTCTTCCTACAGTTGTCGGCGGTGGCCGGCGCCGTCGGCTTCGGCATGCTCGAGGGCGTGCTCGGTCCGAAGCGGACGGTGATGCTGACCCTGTTCTGGTGGATCGTTGGAGTGCTCGGGATCTACTTCCTGGCCACGCTGAGCAGCGTGCTTGGCGTCGAGCCCAAGAAACTGTTTTATGGCCTGGGGCTCTTTGCTGGTGCCGGTATCGGGGCAACGCAGGCCTCGAGCCGCACCGTCGTCGGATTGTTGTCGCCCAAGGAGCGTTCGGCCCAGATGTTTGGCTTCTGGGGCATGTTTGCCCGCTTCGGCAGCATACTCGGCGTGGGATTTGGCTTTGTGGCTGACGGATTCGGGTCGCGCCGGGCCGGGGTGGCGCTGGTTCTCGTCTTTTTCGTGGTCGGTGCGATTCTGCTGTCGCGGATCGACGTCGACCGCGGCATTCGCGAGGCCGCGTCGGTCTAAGGTCCGGTTTGCCTCGGGCCGGGAGCGTCCCGGCCGGGAGACTCAGTTCGAAGGGCGGTTGAGTTGCGCAGCCTCGTCGCTGCGCCGAGCCAGGAGCCGCTCCGTGAAGTCGATTCGCTCCTGCGCTTCCACCAGTTCGCTGCGGAGGTGTGCCACCTCGTCTTCCAGAGCTGCCAGACGATGATCCGCGCCCCCACCCAGACCTTCGCGGGCCGCGTCGGCCTTGAGCTTGAGTCCCTTGAGCCAGGCGTTGGATGCAATGGCGACGATCGGAATGGTCAGCGCAAGTATCGGGATCAGCATTGCGAGAATCTGCTTCACAGTGCCTCCGGAGGTGTCGTGGGCCGTGCCGGGGTTGGTTGACCCGAGGTCCCTGGCCGTTCTAGCATCTTATCATGTCTCGTTCCCGCCTCGACAAGCTCGATCATTCGATCGTGCGATGCAACCGGTGTTCCCGGCTCCGGAAGTACTGCACCCTCGTTGCCGAGACCAAGGTGGCCAGGTTCCGGCACCAGGACTATTGGGGCAGGCCGGTGCCGGGGTTTGGCGATCCCGACGCAAAACTCCTCATCGTCGGCTTGGCTCCGGCCGCGCACGGCGCCAATCGCACTGGCCGAATGTTTACCGGTGATTCGAGCGGCGACTGGCTCTACGAGGCGCTCCATCGATTTGGTTTCGCGAACCAGGCCACCTCGACCGGACGCGACGACGGGCTCGGTCTCTCGGCGTGCTGGATCACAGCGGTGGCCCGGTGTGCACCGCCTGACAATAAACCGACTCCTGAAGAGCTGACGAACTGCCGCGACTACCTGGCGAAAGAGCTGGAGTTGCTCCCGCCGCTCTCACTCGTCCTCACGTTGGGCAGCATGGCCCACGACGGCTATCTCAAAGCATCGGGTTGGTGGGATCGCTTTCGGCCTGCCGATCGACCGCGCTTTGGCCATGCCGTCGAGACGGCGCTTCCCTCGGGTCCGCGGCTGCTGGCGTCCTATCACCCCAGCCGGCAAAACACCAATACGGGTCGCCTGACCCGATCGATGTGGCATGCGATCTTTGAGCGGGCCCGGGTGATTGTGGACGGGGGTGCGGATGTCCTGGCCGCAGCCCGAGGGCGGCGGCCAGGACGGTAGTTGTAACTACAACGCCTTGGTGTGCTTCGAGAAAACCGCAGTCTTGCCATCAGCCGTAAAGCTAAGCACCTCATACGGTTGGAATGGCTGCATGTCCATTCCGGGGGCGCTGGCCGGCATGCCGGGGATGGTCAGGCCGACGATTCCCTGCGGCTTTTCCTTGAGCAGGCGTCGAATATCGGACGCGGGCACATGCCCTTCGACGACATACCCCCCAACCACCGAGGTGTGGCAGCTCGTGAGGTTGCCGGGGATCTTGTATCGCGTCCTGATCGATCGCATATCGGGCACATCGGTAACCGACGCCTCGAATCCGTTGGCCTTGATGTGGTCAACCCAGACACCGCAGCAACCGCAGTTGGCATCCTTGTAGGTCACGAGCGGAGTCTTCGCCTGGGTTTGTGCCTGAGCCAACCGGGTCCACCCGGTCAGCGCGGCAAGGCCCATCGCCAAGTGGGCGACAGCGGAACGGCGATTCAGCGGTGTCGGCAGAGAGTGTGTTTCCATCGGGTCGGACCTCAGTGATGCAGTAGTACACGCCTCAGGAACGAGGGCGAAACCGAGGCCCCGGCTGCATCTGTCTGGGGGCCGTCTCACAAGATACCACGCCCCCGGACCCCACGATACCAGGGGCGGCCGAGGGCGGATTCTTGCACCCTACTTGAGCCAGACGACGATCAGGCCGCAGATCGTCTGGGGATTGCGCATCTGATCGGGAACCCAGCGAGCTCGATAGACCTCGACGGCTTCGACATCGGTCAGGCGAATATGCCGCAGAGGAATGCCGGGCATTGCCGAGTTGCCGTTGATCGACAGCCCTGGCGGGCAGTTCGCGGTTTGGCCGAGGTATCCGGGCGACATCCGCTGGTAGGTGTAGCCCGCCTCCCCAAGACCGGGGAAGCCCATGTACGTGAGTGACGGCTCATGGTTGAGTCCGCCGGCTTGTTCCAGCACGTAGCGCGGGAACATCGGCAGCCCCCGTTGGACCACGTCGACCAGCTCTACCGCGCCTGTTCTGCTGATTTCGTCCGACGTGTAGAACCGCCCCCATCCTGCTCGTTGCCGCCAGTGGAACTCGGCGAAGCGCCGGTCCGTCATTCCACCCGAAACGGAAATCTCCGGCAGCTCATAGGGAACGGCCATCAACTCGATCCGAAGATCTCGTTCGCCGTTGCTCGGCAGGCTGATGCTGAAGGTGAGTGGGGCATGGCCGATACGCCTGACCCGGAACCAATACGGACCGCCCTCGAGTCCCTCAAAGCGGAACTCGCCGGTTGCATTGGTTACCTGGGTACGCCTGACCCCAAAAATTTCGACGTTGGCCTGATCGAGAGGCTGGGAGTCGAAGTTGACTACTACGCCTTTGATAACACCACGTTCTTGGGCCAGTACGGGGCCGGCGAGGACAGTTCCCCCGACGCACAGCGCACTGGCCAGGCCGATCGAACGGAATGGTACTGTCACACCCGCCTCCGGAGTGGGTGCGTCTCCGACCCCCTCACGTTATGGTCTTGGTCCGGCCTGGTCAATAGCAGGGACTCAGCGGAGGCCGTGCCCGCCGAGTGGCGTGGTTTCGACCCGGTTGCTGAACCCGGCAATCATCGGACGTCCCTTGGCGATGGCCTCCTGCACAGCTGGAAGGGTGAGCGAGGCGCGATGACTCTCCTGGCTGTCCCAGACTTCGGTGATCCAAAGGCCATCGGCGTCGGCGGGGTCGCTGGCAACGACGTAGCTCAGACAGCCGGGCATCCGGGCAGTCCCCTCGAGCAGGATGGCGGCCAAGGCGTCACGCTGACCCGGGACAGCGCTCATTTTTCCAATCAGACCGTACATGGTACCTCCCGCAAGGAATGAAACGCTTCGCGTGGTCAGGCCGGTAACGAATACGGCCCCGGCAGCCGCCAGAATGTCGCGTCGCGGCATGGTCATGAATCGCTGGTCTCCATGATTCCTGGGTGTGCGGCTACCGAAGTGCCCGATCGCGGTAGACCGACTGTCCGTCCAGCAAGGTAAGCAGCACGCGCGCGCGGTGGATCTCGGTCGCGGGTATCCGATAGAGGTTTCGGTCGATCACAATCAGATCCGCCGCCTTGCCGACCTCGAGCGATCCGGTGCGCTTGGCTTCTCCAGCGGCGCGGGTGCCGTCGATCGTGTAGGCACGCAGGATCGTGGTGAGGTCGACCCGTTCGGTGGGCAGCCAGGCCGGGCTGGTCTCACCCGCGTCGAGGGGAAGTCGGGTCACGGCGACCTGGATTGCCTCGAGCGGATTGAGTGACGACACGCTCCAGTCGCTTCCGGCCGCGATGACCGCCCCGCTACGAGCCAGCGTCCCGATTGGATACAGCCAGCGGGACCGGTCCGGCCCGAGTACCGGTTCGGTCAGTTCTGTGATGTACTCATCGGCGTAAGCCCAGAGCGGCTGGAAACCGGCCACCACGCCGAGTGAGGCGAATCGGGGAATGTCGGCAGGGTCGATCAGTTGGAGGTGGGCCAGAATTGGCGGGTGTTTCAGCGCTGCGCTGGAACCGCGCGCCCACTCGATGGCGTCGAGACTCTGCCGTACGGCCCGATCGCCGATGGCGTGGATGTGAATCTGAATCCCGGCTCGATCGAGCGCCGCGACCAGCGAGTCGAGCTGCCCCGGTCGGAAGTGTGCGGTGCCCCGGCTGGCGGTTCCGGTGTAGGGCTCGAGCAGCGCCGCGGTGCCTGCTTCGATGACGCCGTCGGCAAAGAGCTTGGCCGCGTCGGGCCGGAAGTAGCGGGTGCCGGCAAACCGCTTACGTCGGGCGGCCAGCGAATCCACCTGGTCGAGACCGCCTTCGTGGTCGACATACTGTGCCGCCACCACCCGGGCCGTCAGCTCGCCGTCACGGTCGAGACCGGCGTATGCAGCTAGGGCGTCCAACCCGACCGAGGCATCGTGGACTGCCGTGATGCCATAGCGATTTGCCAGCGTCAGCGCCTGTCGAATGCCCTCTCGCAACTGGGCCTCCGTGCGCCCGGGCAGATGACGCCTTACCAGGTGCGCAGCCCTTTCACGCAACGTGCCGGACGGCTCACCCGAGGGATCTCGTTCGATCCGCCCTCCCGCCGGATCGGGCGTGGCCCGGTCGATCCCAGCCGCCGCGAGGGCGCGGGAATTGACCCAGGTGGAATGGCCGTCCGCCGCAACCAGGACGACCGGGTGGTCGGGCGCCACCGAATCGAGCAGGCGCTTGTGCGGGTTGGCACCCGGAAACACCGGCAACTGCCAGCCATGGCCGCGCACCCAGTTGCCCGGCGGAGTGGCTGCAACACACCGCCGCACCTCATCGACGATAGCTGCAGGCGTGGTGAGGCTGCCGAGCTGACACTCCCCCAACGCGGCGCCGGCTTGCGGGTGCACGTGGATGTCACGGAAGCTGGGCATGACCATCCTGCCCGCCAGGTCGAGCACCTCGGTCGAATCGCCGATCAGCCGATCCGCCCCGGCATTGTCCCCGACATAGACGATCTTTCCACTGCGGATGGCAACGGCCTCGGCCGTATCCGGCGTCGCCATGGTGTAGACGGCGACGCTCCGGAGGACGAGGTCAGCTGGCCGTGCGGGACGACAGCCGGCGCCGGTCACGACCAGCGCAGCCAACAGTATCGGAGTCGAAGTTTGCATCCGTCAGGGGCCGGTCGAAGCCGTCGTTGCGTCCGCTGTTCGATCAGCGGAACCGGGGTTAAGCTAGAGCAATCCCATGAGCTATCGCTACCCTGAGACGGCGCTGCTGTACCGGCGCTTCGACCGCCCCTTTCCGAAGATCGTCCGGGGCGCCGGGGCACGACTGTACGACGATACCGGGAAAGACTACCTCGACGGTTCCGGAGGGGCCTACGTCGCGAACCTGGGGCATGGTCTGCCCGAAGTCGTCGATGCGGTAGCGAATCAGATCCGCCAGCTGGCGTATGTCAGTGGCATGATGTTCACCAATGACGCCGCAGAGTCGCTTGCTGCGGAACTGGCCGCCCTGCTCCCCGGCGACCTCGACAAGCTCTTCTTTCTGTCGAGCGGGTCGGACGCGGTCGAAGCCGCGCTCAAACTGGCCCGCCAGCATTGGGTAGAGTCCGGGATTCGGACGAAGCACAAGATCATTGCGCTCGCCCCGGCCTATCACGGCAACACGCTGCTGGCCCTGTCTGTGTCGGCGCGGGGCAGCTATCGATCGATCTTCTCGGAATGGCTGGTGCCGACGGTTCAGATGCCGGCGCCCTACGCCTACCGCTGTCTTTGCGGCGGCGGGCCCGATTGTCCCCGATGCACCGGCCGCCTGCTGGAGGAGGTCATCCGGCGTGAGGGGGCGGACACGATCGCCGCCTTTATCGGTGAAACCGTCGGAGGGTCGTCGACCGGCGCGTCGGTGCCGCGCCCCGAGTACTGGGCAACCATTCGGGAGATCTGCAACCAGCACCGGATCCTGTGGGTTGCGGATGAGGTCCTGGTTGGCGCCGGGCGGACCGGAACCTGGTCGGCGGTGGAGCCGTACGGCGTCGTCCCGGACCTGATGGTGATGGGCAAGGGAATCAGCGGTGGCTACGCTCCGCTCGCTGCGGTGGCGGCCCCGGAGCGAGTGCTCGACCCGATTGCACGCCGATCCGGTGCGGTGCTGCACGCGCAGACTTTTACGCATACGCCGATGATGTGCGCCGCCGGTTTAGCCGTCGTCCGGTATATCCGGCAGCACGATCTGCTGGCGCAATGCCGGCAGCGGGGCTCTGAGCTGCATGCCATGCTGGAACGTTTCCGGGGGCATCCTCTGGTCGGTGACGTCCGAGGGCGCGGGATGCTGGCCGGTATCGAGCTGGTGGCAGATCAGCGGACCAAGCGGCCATTGCCGAGAACTGCGCGAGCGGCCGAGCGTCTTGCGGAGCTTGCGCTGGAGGAGGGGCTCGTGATTTGGCCCAGTGGCGGGCAGGCCGACGGCACCAATGGTGACATCGTCTGCCTGGCCCCGCCGTTCGTGACGACGCCCGACGAGATGGGGGAGATGATCGGCCGGCTGGAAGCGGCGTTGCGCCGGCTGGATCTCGTGCTATCAAAGGAAGACAGAGCGGGTTGAGTTCGGAACTGCGGATACGCGAGGAGTGCGGACGATGACGTTGTCGCGGAGAAGCTTTACCCGGCTGGCTGCGGTTGCCGGGGTGCCATGGCTGGGCAGCACGTTTCGCAGCGAGCGCGAGTTCCTTGCGGTGCAGCGCCCCTTGCCGCCGGCTCCATCCGATCCGGACGAGGCTTACTGGGCCGAGGTCCGGCGGCGGATGGTGCTACCCGCCGATCTGGCCTTCATGAACGCGGCCAACTTGTGTCCGGTGTCGGCTGAGGGTGCGCAGGCGTTGATCGCAACCTCGCAGCAGCTCGATGCCGACCCTTCGCCGATCATGCGGGCTAAGCTCGCCGAGCGCCGCGAGGTATCTCGCCAGGCCATCGCCGATTTCCTGTCGGTCGGTGCGGACGAGATCCTGATGACCCGAAACACGAGCGAGAGCAATAACCTCGTCTCGAGCGGTCTCAGCCTGTCACAGGGCGATGAGGTCGTGGTGCTGAGCGACAATCATCCCAGCAACGAGGCAGCCTGGCGAGTCAAGGCGGCTCGTTTCGGGTTTACCGTCGTGACCGTGCCGGTCGTGAGCCCCCACCCGGGAGACGGGTACTATCTCGAAGCCGTCGCGCGGGCGCTGACGCCGCGGACCCGGGTGCTGGCATTCACGCATGTCACCAATACTGTCGGCGACCGCTACCCCGCGGAGGCGCTCTGTCGCCTGGCGCGCGAGCGGAATGTGCTGTCGATGGTCGACGGCGCGCAGACCGTCGGACTCTTCGATTTAGACCTCCGTCGGATCGGCCCTGATTTCTACAGCGCCTCGATTCACAAGTGGCTCTGTGGCCCGAAGGAAACAGGCATCCTGTATCTCAATCGTGCGGTGCATGACCGGATCGCCCCGTCGGTGGTCAGCTTGTACGGCGGCAAAGTCGGCATTTCCCGTACGCTCGAGGCCATGGGCCAGCGTGATGAGGCGGCCCTCGCCGTACTCGACCGTCCAGTCGCTTTTCTCCGCGGCATCGGGATGGCAGCCATCGAGCGTCGCGCCCTGATGCTGGCGGACCGGCTGCGGCAGGGGTTGGCCGAGCTGCCTGGCGTAGAGCTCTGGACCAGTCGCGATCCTGCGAGGAGCGCTGCGGTTGTCGCACTGCGCCCCGGCACGCTCGATCCGACTCGGCTTGCCGCAGCGCTCTACCAGCAGGACCGGATCGTCGTCGCGACCCGGGGCGGCACCGATCGTCCGGGGATCCGCTTCTCGCCGCACTTCTACAACAGCCCAGCCGAGATCGACCGCGCGATCACGGCGCTGCGAAGCTACCTTGCCAAGGGCGTGTAGGGAATCCGCGTACTGTCAGCTGCGCACGCTGTGCTGACGAATCGTTCCCTGCCGGGTCAACCGTTCGAGGTCGTCAGGAGAGAGGCCGAGGAGGTCGCGCAACACTCCCGCGGTGTGCTGGCCGTGAAAGGGGGCGGGGTCGAGCGGGGTGCATTCCGTGTCGCTCAGCTTGAGCGGTGCGCCAGTGACCCGGATTGGCCCGGCGGTCGGGTGATCCACCACGGGAAACATCTCACGCTCTGACGACTGGGGGTCGTTGGCAACGTCGTCGAGCGTGTTCACCAGTGTGGCGGGTACGCCTGTCGTGCGGAAGGTCTCGATCCACTCGCTCGCGGTTCTGGTGGTCAGGACCTCGGCAATCAGGGGCTCCAGCTCGGCCCGGTGCGCAATCCGCAAGGCATTGGTTCGATACCGCTCGTGGTCGATCCACTCGGGTCGATCGAGTGCCTGACAGAACGCGCGCCAGAGTTTCTCGCTCGCCACGGCCAGTGCGATTTCGCGGTCGGCGGTCGGATAGCAGGCATAGGGCACGATGGTGCCGAAGCCGGTGCCCCAGGGCCGGGGCGTCGTGCCCGATCCGAAGAAGTTGGCGTAGTTCGACGCCATGGCCGAGATCATGCCATCGAGCATCGAGACGTCGACGTACTGGCCGGCGCCGGTCGACTCGCGCGCGCGGAGCGCGAACATGGCGCCGATCAGCGCGAACATGCCGGCCGTGATGTCGGCCACCGAGTGTCCGCAGCGGGCGGTCTCGCCGTCGGTCGTTCCCGTCACACTGATCAAACCGCTGGCCGCCTGCAGGATGAGATCCATCGCCGGGTCGTCGCGACGCGGCCCGGTCTGGCCATAGCCCGAGATCGAGCAGTAGATCAGGCGCGGATTGAGCTCGCGGGCAACCGGGTAGCCGAGGCCGAGTCGATCCATGGTGCCAGGACGAAAGTTCTCGATCACGATGTCGGCCCGTTCGATCAACCGCTTGCAGAGCGCTCGGCCCTCCGCGTTCTTGAGGTCGATGGCAATCCCGCGCTTGCCGCCGTTGAGGCCGAGGAAATACGATGCCTCGCCGCCCAGGAACGGCGGGCCCCAAGTGCGTCCCATGTCCCCGGTATTCGTATCCTCGACCTTGATCACCGTGGCTCCGTAGCGGGCCATCAGCATGGTGCAGTACGGACCGGCCAGGGCGTGGCTGAAGTCGAGAACGGTGAGGCCGGCAAGGGGCGACGACATGGTGAAGTCCGGTAACGGGACGACCGCGTAATGGCTCAGCGCATGGGTTGTCTGCGCGAGAGGATTATACCGATGGCCGTGAAGCCGCCCAACCGCCTCGATTAGGTTTGGAGTCTATCCGAAGGATCGGAGCAGCCGCCGATGAAGACGTATGGTGGTCAGACGATGTGGGGGCAGCTCCGGCGTGTGGTGGTGCGCCGGCCCGATGCGGCGTTCGGCGCCGCCGATCCGACCGTCTGGCATTACACGTCGCGGCCCGACCTCAGCGCCGCCCTTCATGAGCACGCCGCCCTGGTGTCGATTCTCTCGGCCCGGGGCGGTGAGGTCATCCTCCATGACGAGCCGCTCCCAGACCATGCCGATGCCATCTTCTGCCACGACCCGGCGCTGATTACCGATGCCGGCGCCATCCTGCTGCGGATGGGCAAGCCCTTGCGTCGTGGCGAAGAGGAGGCGTTAGGCGCCACTCTGACAAAAGCCGGAGTGCCCATCCTGGCCCGCCTCGATGGCAGTGCACTGGCCGAGGGTGGCGACCTGCTGTGGATCGACGAAGGTACCCTGGCGGTCGGGATCGGGTTCCGGACCAATCGTGAGGGCGCCCGTCAGATCAAGGCGGCACTCGGCGCGGCGGTCGACGTCGTGCCGGTCGAGCTGCCCTACTATACTGGACCCGAAGCCTGTCTTCATCTGATGTCGCTGATCAGCATGGTCGATGCTGATCTCGCCGTCGGTTACCCGGCCCTGATGCCGGTGCCGTTCGTGCAGTTGCTCGAAGGTCGAGGCGTTCGCCTCATCGATGTGCCGGAAGGCGAGTTCCACACCATGGCCACCAATGTCCTGGCGCTTGCTCCGCGTGAGTGCCTCATGTTGGAGGGTAACCCGGTCACTCGGACTCGGCTCGAAGCGGCCGGGTGCCGGGTGGCGGTGTACCGTGGCGCCGAGCTTTCACTCAAGGCCGAAGGTGGTCCGACCTGTCTCACTCGTCCTGTGCTTCGAGGGTGATCATGCGAGAGTTTGCTATGCGCGCAATCCTTCTGGGACTGGGCCTGACGGTCGCCGCCGGGCCCTCGGTCGCGGCGCAACCGCTGCCTGCCTATACCGCAGCCGTCGATTCGATCTTCGCTGAGCAGAAGCGGACCGCCGGGCCGGGTTGCGCGGTTGGCGTCTCCCGGGACGGCCAGATCGAACTGGCCCGCGGGTATGGTTTGGCCGATCTCGAGTCCGGCGCCCTGATTGGCCCCGTCACGATCTTCAATATCGGTTCGACCTCGAAGCAGTTCGTCACCTTCGCGATTCAGCTCCTGGCGGACGAAGGCAAGCTCCGGCTGGACGACGACGTGCGCCGCTACCTGCCGGAGCTGCCGGATCTCGGTGGCCCGATCCGGATCAGCCACCTGATGCATCACACCAGCGGCCTCCGAGACTACGCCTCTCTGCTTTCGATGACGGGATGGCGTGGCGGGGACCAGTTCGACGAAGCGCGGGTGCTGGCCCTGATTGCCGGGCAGCGCCGACTCAACTTCGAACCCGGCAGGGCGTACCTCTACAGCAACACCGGCTATGTGCTGCTGGCAACCATCGTGACCCGGGTCAGCGGGGTGCCGTGGGAAATCTTCGCGGCGGAACGGATTTTTGGACCGCTCGGGATGACCCGGAGTTCGGTGCGTGGCAATCCATTCGAGATCGTCAAAGGCCGCGCGCTGGGCTACAGCCCGTCGGGTCGTGGCGCGTGGCGTCTCGATCAACCCAATCACGCCATCGTCGGGTCGACCGCCGTGATGACCACGGTCGAGGATCTGGCGCGCTGGACCGGTAACTACTGGAATCCCGTTGTCGGCAATCGCCGGCTGATCGAGCGGATGCGCGAGCGCGCCGTGCTCGCGTCGGGAGATACGGTCAGCTACGCTTCGGGTATCACGGTCGATCGCTATCGTGGGGTCGACGTCCTGCATCACGGCGGGGCAACCGGCGGTTATCGTGCCCAGCTGCTCCAGTTCCCCGGCGATCGGGTCGGGATCGCCGTGCTGTGCAACGGAGGCAATGCCAACCCCGATCGGCTGGCGCGCCTCGTGGCCGATCGGGTCGTGACCGGTCTCGGCCCGGTTCCCGAGCTGAGGACCGCCGAGCCGGTCGCTGCGGAAGAAGCGGCTGCGCTGATCGGAACCTATCGTGATCCGAGCAACGACGCTCTGATTCGCGTGACTCAGACGACGAACGGTCTGACGATGCAGGGAGGCGCCGGGGGTGCAATCCGTTCCCTGGGAGCCGATCGACTGCTGGTGGGGGACAGTGAGGTGCGGGTCGAACGGGGGTCGCGCGGTGAGCCGGTGGCGCTCGTCGTCGGGGACGGTGGAACCCGCTACCTCAGACAGGCGCCGGCGGCTACGGAGCCCCGTCAGTTGTCGCGATATGTTGGCGCGTATCGCAGCGGAGAGCTCGACCGGACCTGGTGGGTCGAGCTGCGCGGGTCCGAGCTTTGGCTGGTGCAGCGCAGCCTGGCGCCGATCCAGCTCGAACCGGTCTTCGAGCACGGCTACCGCGCAGCCGGGACCACGCTGCGGTTCGTGATGTCCCGCGCCGGTCGCGCAACCGCGGTCCTGGCCTCGAATGGTCGGGCCAACCTGGTCGAGTTTCCGCGCGTGTCCGAGTGAGCTGACTCTGCTGACCGGACGCGGTGCGCAGCACGTGCGGCTGCGCGGTGCCTAGGGGGTCGGTTCGACGAGTCGCAGCCGGGTGACCACGATCTCGCCCTGTTCCCCCTCTCGGGTGGCCCAGAGTCGTCCGCGGGAGAAGGTGTGCAATGTGGTGCCCTGCGGCACGTGGACTTCGCCCAGGTAGGTCCCATCGGGTTCGAACACGTCGAAGACGATTGGCTCGGTCCAGGCAATCTGGGGTGGCGCATCAGGTCCGGTCCCGCCGCCGAGCGGGCGGTCCCGCCGGATCCCCGCTTGATGCAGTCGCACCCAGATGGTACCATCGCTGCCGGCATAGAAGGCCTGGAAGTATGGCTTCATGCCGGGGACAGGCCCCAGGGCAGGGCCGCGACCGCCAGACCGCTTCGTAAGGTACGCAGTGTGGGCTTCGCGCTCCGCTCGCTCCTCCTGATTCACCGGTATCCGTTCCGCCGCCTTCTCGATCCGGATCGTTCCTTCAGGTTTCCGCAACTCGATGGCGTAACGATCGCTGACTCCGACGACGAGATACCCGTCTCGATGCAGCTCCCAGATCTTAGCGGGTGCCAGTATCCCGGCACTACCAGAAGGCTCGCCGGGAAACGGAGGGGCGGGGATCGTGTCCAAAGTCTCGCCTTGGGGTGAGAGGCGCAGCAAGCCAATCGGGGGCATCGGCTCGCCAGGCTGCATCATGCCGGCCACCACCCGGGTGTAGATATGGTCTGCAGTATCGACGTACATCGCCCGGTTGGTGAACAATCCGCTCGGTCGTGGCCAATGCTGCAGTATCGTTCCGTCTGGCGAGTAAACGTTGAATCGTGCGTTGCGGGGGTCGAGGAGCACGATTCGGTCGTCGCTCAGGACGGCGAGCCCCATAGCGGGACTCTGGTACTCACCCGGCCCGCTGCCGGCACGGCCAATGGTCCTGGTGTACGACCCCGTTGAGTCATAGTGCCGAAGTACCGGTACCTGGCCATCGAGTACGTAGGCGCCTCCACGCCCGTCCGGTGCGATGTAACTGATCTGCCCGAACATGTACTCCTGCGCGCCATCCGCCACGCCGAAGGTGAGCTCCTCCACCAGCTGCGGACTGCGCTGCCACGTGCTGCCGCCCAGCGACCGGACGATCTGGACGCCATCCACCGTTGTGCGCTCCACGCGCCACGCATCACCCGCGGCTTGTGTCTGTCCGCAGCCGGCCGCAGCCAGCACCGCCCACGGCAACCATCGGATGGAAGCGGATGCACAGCTCATAGGACCCTCCTGTTTGGCCGGTGCGTGTGAGCTGCTTTATGCTACCGTCTATGGCGGGGGGTGTCCAGTGCGGAGCGGGCGGGGATAGAACCGCCCGTCCGTGGGACCTGCATGGATACTCAGGTAATCAGTCGGTTAGTGCGCTCGATGCTTACGGGTCCGGCAATGCCAGGTACAGGTCAGGTTCGATCGCCTCCGGCGTGTCACTCGATGCGTAGCGCTCGATCACGGTGCCATCCCGGCCCACCAGGAACTTGGTGAAATTCCACTTGATGCGCTCCGACCCCAGCACGCCTTTTCTGGCCGCCTTGAGGTACTTGAACAGCGGGTGTGCGTCCTTTCCGTTGACCTCCACCTTGGCAAACATCGGGAAGGTGACGTCGTAGTTGAGACGGCAGAACTCGGCGATCTCGGCTTCGGTCCCGGGTTCCTGGTGGCCAAACTGATCGCAGGGAAAGCCCAGGATCACGAGGCCATCCTCGGCGTGCTTGCGATAGAGGGCCTCGAGTCCCGCATACTGCTTGGTATAGCCGCACTTGCTCGCCACGTTGACGATCAGCAGCACCTTGCCCGCGTAATCTGCCATCGACTGTTCGCGGCCGTCGATGGTGGTCACCGTGAAGTCGTAGATACTCATGCGTCGCGACAGCTCCGTAGGTACCGATAGTTCATAGGGCGCCCACCGATCCGGGGCGCGCTGGAAGGTAGTCGGGACCGGTGCGGTGCCACATCTGCCCGCGTCGGTCCTGTTCGAGGCATCGTTGTCCGGTCGATACCGGTTGGTCAGGCAGGCACACTCGGCCCATACAGGTGGTCCGAGCTCGAGAGCCGGGTCAGGTCCACAAGGAAATCTGCCAGTCGATCGGTAACCGCTTCCGCGAACCGCCGCCCCTTCTCAGCGGTCGCCGCCTTGGGGTCGCCCACCCCGGTGTCGTCTGTCACCTTGGTCCATTCTCTCGGCGTCCAGGCCCACTTTTCCTGATAGGCCTGAATCCGGAAGGGCCGAGCGGCGCCGGGCCCTGCCGTGTCGAGGGGTCGGACCAGCGCGGGGGCAATCGACAGCATCACACTCGTCTCGAGTTCGCCGGCGTGATCGCCCGGCTCGTCGAAGACGTGCCGCCCATCCGCGACGAGGTACCAGTTGACCTGACTCAGCAGGATCTCGGTCTCGGCCTGCAGTTCCCGAATGATCTGCTTGAAGTCGTTGCCGCCGTGGCCGTTCAGGATGACCAGCTTTCGGATCCCGTGAGGCTCGACGCTCCGGATAATATCCGCCAGGATGATCGCCTGGGTGCTCGGATTCAGGTTGATGCAGAACGGAATATCCAGCTGCCCGGTCTGAACCCCGAACGGGATGGCGGGCAGGACGATGGCGCGCCCGCCCTTGTCCCAGGCCTTCCGTGCCGCCTCGAGCGCAACCGCGTCCGACTGGATCGTGTCGGTCGCGTAGGGAAGGTGATGGTTATGAGCCTCGGTGGCCCCCCATGGCAGCACCGCCACCTCGTAGCGATTCGATCGGACGTCGTCCCAAGTCGACGCGGCCAGGTTCCAGGGTTCGGTCATGGGTGCTCCAGGGCGGTATATCGGTAGCGTTCCAGGCTCAGGGTAGGCACATTACAGGTCTCCTCATTCCCGCGCAAATGAAATACCCAGTCATAACCAACTATATCGGCGGCGCGACAACGGATGCATCCGCCGCACTGCTCGACGTCACCGATCCGAGCGTCGGCTCCGTCATCTCAAAGGTTTCCCTGTCGACGGCCGCTGAGCTCGACCACGCCGTCCAGACCGCCAAGGTGGCCTTCCGGAAATGGTCCGCGACCCCGATCAAGGAGCGGGTCCAGGTCTTCTTCCGCTACAAAGCCCTGCTCGAGCGCGACATCGAGTCGCTCGCCGCACTGATCGTCGAAGAGAACGGCAAGGTCTTCGGCGAGGCCAAGGCCGAGGTGGAGCGGGCGATCGAATGCGTCGAATTCGCCTGCTCGCTGCCGCAACTGGCCTCGGGCGAAATTCTCGAAGTCAGTCGCGGCGTCGACTGCCGAATCGATCGCTGGCCGCTGGGTGTCGTGGCATCGATCACGCCGTTCAACTTCCCGAGCATGGTGCCGCACTGGACGGTGCCTAACGCTCTCGCGCTCGGCAACACCATGATCCTGAAGCCCTCCGAGGTGGTGCCCCTGTCGGCCATTCGGACGGCGGAGCTCCTCGCAGAAGCAGGCCTGCCCGCGGGGGTTCTGAACGTGGTGCAGGGTGGTCGCGAAGCGGTCGAAGCCATCTGCGATCATCCCGACATCGAAGCAATCAGCTTCGTGGGCAGCACGGCCGTGGCCAAGGTCGTCTATCGCCGCGGCTCCGCGAATCTGAAGCGTGTCCTCGCCCTGGGTGGCGCCAAGAATCATCTGATCGTGATGCCGGACGCCGATCGCGAAATGGCGGCGGGCAATATCGTCGCCTCGATGGCGGGCTGCGCCGGGCAGCGCTGCATGGCGGCGTCGGTGATGGTGGCCGTTGCGGACACCGATCCGGTCATTGCGCGCATGGTCGAGGTGGCCAAGACCCTGGTGCCCGGTAAGACACTCGGCCCGGTCATTTCCGCCGAGGCCAAGCGACGGATCGAAGCCTACATCACCGAGGCAGAGGCGGCCGGTGCGCAAGTGCTGCTCGATGGCCGCGGCGTTTCGGTGCCCGGCAAGGAAGGGGGCTTCTACGTCGGGCCCACCGTGCTCGATCGGGTTACACCGGACATGCGGATTGCCCAGGAAGAGGTGTTCGGTCCGGTGCTGGCCATCGTCCGCGCCAAGGATGTCGACGAGGCCCTCGAAGTCGAGAACGCCTCGCCCTACGGCAACGCGGCCTCGATCTACACCGAGAGCGGCGGCGTGGCCAAGTATGTTGCCTCGAAGGCGCACGCCGGGATGATCGGCGTCAACGTCGGTGTGCCGGTGCCGCGTGAGCCATTTTCGTTCGGCGGCTGGAACGAGTCGAAGTTTGGCGTCGGTGACATCACCGGGCACGGTTCGATCGAGTTCTGGACCAAGAGTCGGAAGACGACCATCAAGTGGCATCGTGAAGCCGGCACCAACTGGATGAGCTGAGACCAATATGACCGCCATTGCGCCTTTGACCCTGCCACCCACCTCGCACCGGCCTCGGCCCTATGAGGGCCCGTCCCGCGCCGAGGTGTGGGCGATGCGGCAGCAGTACCTGCACCCGTCGCTGCTCCATCTGTATCGCGAGCCGCTGATGATCGTCGAAGGTCACATGCAGTACGTCTGGGACGAGACGGGCAAGCGCTATCTCGATTTCTTCGCCGGAATCGTGACGGTATCCTGCGGTCATTGCCACCCCAAGATCACCGCGCGCATCAAGGATCAGGTCGATCGGTTGCAGCACACGACGACCATTTACCTGCATCCGAACCTGCCGCAGCTGGCCAAGAAGCTGGCGTCCAAGATGCCACCCGGGCTCGACGTGACGTACTTCGTCAATACGGGCAGCGAGGCCAACGATTTGGCCGTCTCGATGTCGCGCCTGTACACTGGGAACTACGATGTCATCGCGGTGCGCAATGCGTATCACGGCGGTTCACCCTCGAGCGTGGCACTGACCTCACACAACACCTGGAAGCACCCGGTGCCGCAGGCCTTTGGGGTGCACCACACGGTCAACCCCGATCCGTATCGGAGCCTCTTCAGCGGAACGCCGGAGGAAATTGCGAGCTTGTCGGTGCGCGAGCTGCGCGACCTGATTCGGTTCTCCACGCCGGGACAGATTGCCGCGTTTATCTGCGAGCCGATCATGGGTGTCGGTGGCGTCACCTCGGCGGCGTCGAACTACTTCAAAGAGGCGTACGCGGCTGTGCGCGAACATGGCGGCCTTTGCGTGGCCGACGAAGTGCAGACCGGCTTCGGCCGGACGGGTGAGCACTACTGGGGTTTCCAGAACTTTGGCGTTGTACCCGACATCGTGACCATGGCCAAGGGGCTGGGTAATGGACAGACGATCGCGGCGGTGACGACTCGTGCCGAAGTGGCACAGGCGCTGACGAGCCGAACCCACCTCAACACCTTTGCTGGTAATCCGGTCTCGTCGGCTGCGGCACTCGGTGTGCTCGAGGTAATCGACGAAGAAGGGTTGCAGGAGAACGTGCGGGTCCAGGGCGCCCGGCTCAAAGCCGGCCTGGAACGCCTTGCCTCGACGCACTCGCTGGTGGGAGATGTGCGCGGCAAGGGGCTGATGCTGGGTGTGGAGCTGGTCCGCGATCGCGGCACCCGCGAGCCGGCGCCGCAGGAAACGCTCGATGTGATGGAGTCGGCCAAGGAACACGGCCTGCTCGTCGGCAAGGGCGGGATTGCCGGCAACGTGCTCCGGATCAAGCCGCCGATGTGCATCACGTCCGCCGACGTCGACTTTGCGCTCGACGTTTTCGACCGGGCTCTGGGCGCTGCGCGCTAAGCCGGTGCACGCGCGGGCCGTCTAGCCGAGACGGCTCGCTTGCCTCCCGAGCGGCGTGTCGGCCAGCGGATCTGAATGGCGGGCCTCGAGTTGGAGCAGGAACCTCTTGCGCTCGAGGCCCCCGCCGTAGCCACGCAGCCCGCCACCGCGTTCGATGACCCGGTGGCACGGGATAATGATCGCGATTCGATTCTGACCGTTGGCCAGGCCAACAGCGCGCTGACCGTTGCTGATGCCGAGCTGGTCGGCAATATCGGCGTAGGCCACGGTCGTCCCGTAGGGAATCGTCATCAGCGCAGCCCAGACCCGTTGCTGGAACGGGGTACCCCGGGTTTCGAGTGGAATCGTGAACTGCTGCCTGGTCCCGGCGAAGTATTCGCTCAGCTGATGGTCCGTCGCGGCAATGACGGGATGCTGGCCGAGCCGCACCGGTCCGAAGTCTCGGGTGATGAGACTCAGCTGCCGGTCGATCCGCTGTTCGTTGCCGAACTCGAGCAGGACCAAACCGTGGTCGACTGCAGCCGCCACGAGGGGCCCGACCGGCGTATCGAGCACCTGGAGCGACACCGGCGCGGAGGTGGCGCCGGCGAGCTCGAGTTCGAAGCGTCCAGCAAGGTCGCGGGTCGCCTGGTTCATATCGTACAATTTAGCCTGGGACCCTTGCCCGTGGCGCGACAGGCCCGGACAGGTTCGGTGGTTACCTCGGATCGGAGCCGTGGCTCATGCAGCTCGTGACCCTCGATTGGATCATCATTGCGGTCTCGCTCGGCATCGCCTTTCTGCCGGCGCTGTTGCTCGCCAGGCGCGGTGGATCCGACACGGCCCAGTTCTTTGCCTCGGGTCGGGCCGCGCCGTGGTGGTTGATTGGCGTGTCGATGGTCGCGACCACCTTCAGCACCGACACCCCCAATCTCGTAACCAACCTGGTTCGGGAAAACGGCGTCGCCGCAAACTGGGTCTGGTGGGCATTTCTATTGACCGGCATGCTCACCGTGTTCTTCTACGCCAAGCTCTGGCGTCGCTCCGGCATGCTGACCGATCTCGAGTTCTATGAGCTGCGGTACGCCGGAAAGGCCGCCACCGTGGTGCGCGGCTTTCGCGCCGTGTATCTGGGGCTGTTCTTCAACTGCGTCATCATGGCCTCGGTCAACCTCGCCGCGGTCAAGATCGCCAATATTCTGCTTGGCTGGCCGGTCGGTCAGACCCTGCTGGTTCTCGCCGTCATCAACGTTCTCTTCGCCGCGACCGCCGGCCTCTGGGGCGTCATGGTCACGGACATGATCCAGTTCGGGATCGCCCTGATCGGCGCGACGGCGGCGGCGTACTACGCGCTCCAGCAGCCCGAGGTCGGCGGGCTCGCGGGGCTGGTAACCAGGCTTGATCCGAAGACCCTCAACTTTCTGCCCGACTTCGGCGACTGGGGCCTGACCCTGACCGTGCTGGTGATTCCGCTGACGGTGCAGTGGTGGTCGGTCTGGTACCCGGGCTCGGAGCCTGGCGGGGGCAGCTATGTCGCGCAGCGCATTCTGGCGGCGCGCAGCGAGCGTGATGCCCTGGCAGGCACGCTTCTCTTCAACCTGGCGCACTACGCGGTACGGTCCTGGCCGTGGATTCTGGTCGGCCTGGCCTCGATCCTGGTCTATCCGACTCTGGATGATATCGCTCAGGTCTTTCCTCATGTCGATCGCCGCTTGCTGGGCCACGACATGGCCTATCCTGCCATGCTGCGGTTCCTGCCTGCCGGCGTCCTGGGGCTGATGGTTGCGAGCCTGCTCGCCGCGTATGTCTCCACCCTGACGACCCAGCTCAACTGGGGTACTTCATATCTCGTCAACGACTGCTATCGGCGCTTCCTCAAGCCGGGCAGGTCGGAGCGCCACTACGTCGCGGTCAGCCGGCTCACGACGGCACTGCTCATGGTCGTGGCGGCGCTGATCACGCTCGTTCTCGACTCGGCCAAAGGAACCTTCGAGCTATTGATGTCGATCGGCGCCGGGACCGGCCTGCTCTACCTGCTGCGCTGGTTCTGGTGGCGGATCAATGCGTGGAGCGAGATCGCCGCGATGGTCAGCTCGTTCCTGGTGTCGCTGGCGTTCTTTGCGGCTGCCAAGGCGGGGCACGGGGTTGCATCGCACATTGGTCTGATCACGACGGTGCTGGTGACCACGCTCGCCTGGGTGGTGACCACCTATCTGACCAGGCCGGTCGACGACGCGACGCTCGAGCGATTCTACCGCACCACGCGTCCCGGCGGCCCCGGCTGGGCCCGGATCCGGGCGCGGGCAGGGGTGCCCGCCGCGACCGACAGCCTGCCGCAGGCGTTGCTGGGCTGGGTGCTCGGTTGCCTGACGGTGTACGCCGCGCTGTTCGGCACCGGAAGCGCCCTGTACGGCCGGACCGGCCCCGCGCTCTTCTGGGGAGCCGTTCTCCTCGTGAGCGGCGCGCTGCTGATCCGTCTCGTTTCCAGGTTCTGGGCCGGCAGTCCGGCACGTTAGGCGGGCTACAGGTACGGCTGGGCCAGCCAGGCCACGCCATCCCGCAACCGGATCGGCAGCGGACGGCGGCGTATCTCGGCCGTGTCGAGCTGACGAGCCCCGACTCGCTTTCGGGCGATGATTGCCTCGACCTGAGCGGCAAAGTCGTCGCAATAGCACTCGACCACCTGCTCGAAGTTGAGTCGTAATGATCGCGGATCCCAGTTGGCGGATCCGATCAGGGTCCAGCCGCTGTCGACCACCATCAGCTTCGAATGGTCGAATGGCGCGGGGTTGAGCAGGACCCGGCAGCCACCTTCCAGCACCCGAAGGAGCTGAGCGCCCTGAGCCCATTGCACCATGCGCAGATTGCTGCGTTGGGGCAGCAGTATCTCGACGTCGACACCGCGGAGCGCCGCGACCTGCAACGCATCGAGAAGCGCCGTGTCCGGGAGGAAGTAGGGCGTGACGATTCGAATCGAGCGACGGGCGTGTGCCAGCGCACCAAGCAGCGTCAGCAGCAGTACGTCGCCCGACTCGTCGGGGCCGGTGGCCAGGCCGCGCGCCACGATGGTGCCCTGCTCCTGGAGCGAGGGGAACCACGAGGCGCCATCGAGCCGCTCTGCCGTGGCGAAGCGCCAATCGAATGCGAACGTCTCCTGGAGCTGGCGCACGATCGGGCCGTGCAGGCGAAAGTGAAGGTCGCGAGTCGGCAGCTTGGACGGGATGGCCAGCACACACGCATCGCGAATGTTGATGCCGCCGGAAAAGCCGATGCGCCCGTCGATCGTCAGGATCTTGCGATGGCTGCGCAAATTGAAGTATGGGTTTGGCAGCGGCAGCAGCGGCGGTAGAAACTCGGCTACGCGGACACCCTGCCGTCGAAGGTCTCTGACGATCGAGGGTCGACTGTACCGTGCGCCGACCCCGTCGATCAGGACCCGTACTTCGACGCCGCGCTGGTGAGCCCTCGCCAGGGCGTCGACGAACTGGCCTCCAACGTCTCCGCGATCGAAGATGTAGGTGGCGAGGCCGATGCTGCGCTCGGCCTCCTCGATCGCAGCCAGCATCGCTGGGTACGCCTGGTCGCCGTCCTCCAGCGGTGCGATGCTGTTGCCGGCAACCAGTGGCTCCAGCGCGAGATTGCCTGTCAGCGTTGCCAGTGGCTGCCAACTGTCCGGCACCGCCGGGCGTAACGATGCCGGTACTGCCAACCCGCCGGGAGACAGCACCATCGCGCGCCGCTCTGCCGTGTGAAGATCGCGGGCCTCGCGGATTCGACCGGCGGCGCGGCGGATTCGGTTGATGCCAAAGAAGAGGTAAACAATCGGCCCGACGATCGGCGCCAGCCAGGCCAGTCCGGTCCAGCCGATCGCTGCGCGGACCTCTTTCTTGGTGAGCAAGACATGCCCCGTGACCAGCGCCGCGCCGGCAATGTGACCCAGGGTGAGCAGGGCTTCAGGAGACACAAAGGGCATGATGCGGGCGCTTGCGGCTGATGGTCGGGAACGTACACTTCAGGGACTGGAATGGATACCCCGTTGACCCCGCCTCCAAGCAGCGGTTTCCCGTGACCAATGCACCTGACCCCCTCCGCCCACCGGCTGTCGAGCTGATTCGGGTCCGCAAGAGCTACGGCGCCGCCCCGGCGGTCGATGGGATCGACCTGCGAATCGAGGAAGGCGAGTTTTTCTCGTTGCTAGGCCCGTCCGGCTGCGGTAAGACGACGACACTCCGCCTGATTGCCGGGCTCGAAGTGCCGGACGCGGCAGGCGGTGACATCCGAATCTCCGGTCGCTCGGTTGTCGACCTCCGTCCCTATCAGCGTGGCATCGGGATGGTGTTCCAGACCTATGCCCTCTTTCCACACCTCGACGTCGAACGGAATGTCGGCTTCGGATTGACCCAGCAGCGGATCGCCGCACCGGCAATTGCCGAACGGGTGGGGCGGGCGCTCGAGCTGGTCCGACTCGATCCGGCGCGGTACCGCCGCCGCCGGCCCGCCGAGCTGTCAGGTGGGCAGCGGCAGCGGGTGGCGCTGGCCCGGGCCCTGGTGCTCGAGCCCAGGATCCTTCTGCTCGACGAACCCCTTGGCGCGCTCGATCTCAAACTACGCAAGGAAATGCAGCTCGAGCTGAAGGCGCTCAATCGCTCGCTGGGCATCACGTTCATCTATGTGACCCACGACCAGGAAGAGGCGCTCACCATGTCCGATCGGATTGCCGTGATGGACCACGCCCGCGTGGCACAGCTGGGAACGCCGGCCGAGGTCTACGAGAATCCGCGGACCGCGTTCGTGGCATCGTTCATCGGCGAGTCGAACTTCGTTCACGGCACCATCCGTCGGCTGTCCAACGGTGTCGCTGAGGTCGACGGCCCGGATGGCGGATTTGCCGTTCCCGCGCCGGCGGGCGCGCGCACTGGCGATACCGTCGACATTGCTGTTCGGCCGGAGTGGATGGATCTCGTTGCTCCGCATGCCGTCCCACCGGGTGAGAACCACCTGCTCGGCGCCATCGCCGAGGTGATCTATCTCGGCGAGACGATCCACGTGCTGGTTGCGCTCGGTAGCGGGAGGTCGGTCAAGGTCGCGCTTCGCAACGAAGGCCAGCTCGGCAACCCGATACCCTGGCAGCGCGGGCAGCGGGTTGCCGCGGCATGGCGACCCGACGATTGCCAGGTGCTGGAGCTTGCCTCTTGAGTCTCCTCGGACGCCTGTCGCGCCGACCCCAACGGGTCGGACCGATCCTGGCGACACCGGGTCTGCTCTGGCTTGCGCTGTTCTTTGCGGTGCCCCTGCTTCTGATCGTCGGCTTCAGCGTCATGGGGCGGGGCCTCTACGGCGGCGTCGAGCCTGGCTTCACGCTGGAGCACTACCGCCGCTTCGTCGATCCACTCTACCTCGGCATCGTCGGACGCACCGTCTGGTGGGCCCTCCTCTGCACCGTCGTTTCCCTCCTGATCGGGTATCCGATTGCCTTTGTGATTGCGCGAGCATCGCGTTGGCGAGGTTTGCTGCTGTTCCTCGTCATTCTGCCTTTCTGGACCAGTTTTCTGGTTCGGATGTTCGCGATGATCTTCTTGCTGCGTGATACCGGGTTCATCAACGGCGTGCTGCTTTCGCTTGGTGTGATCGAAGCGCCGTTGACGCTGCTGTATACGCCAGGCGCCGTCCTGGCGGGACTGGTGTACGGCTTCCTACCGCTCATGGTGCTGCCGATCTACGCCTCGCTGGAAAAGCTCGACGACACGCTGCTGGAGGCGGCCGAGACGCTGGGGGCCGGTCCGGCGGCGCGGTTCTTTCACGTCGTGTTGCCGCTGTCGATGCCGGGTGTGATTGCGGGCTGTCTGCTGACCTTCATTCCGGCGCTGGGGTCGTTCGTAACATCGGATCTGCTGGGTGGGGCCAAGCACGTCATGATCGGCAACCTGATCCAGAATCAGTTTGCCGCCGCGCGGAACTGGCCCTTCGGTTCTGCTGCGGCGCTGGTCGTGATGCTCGCGGTCCTGCTTGCCGTCGTGCTCTACTTGCGGCGGCGCGATGCGGCTCCGTCGGCGCTGCAATGAGGCGGCGGGTTCCCCGGTGGGTTTCGGCGCTGGCACTGATCGGGTTCATCTTTCTGCATGCGCCGCTTGCCGCGCTAATCGTCTTTTCGTTCAATGATTCCAAGTTCGCCGCCAGTTGGACGGGATTTACCCTGGCCTGGTATCGCGAGCTGTTCGGCCGGGGTGACATCCTGGCGGGACTTGGCCGGAGCGTCTGGATCGCGCTGCTGGCCACGGTCATCGCGACGGTGCTCGGGACCTTGCTGGCCCTGGCGCTGGCCCGCCATCGGTGGCGCGGTCGGCGTGCTGCGGAGAGTCTGCTCTATCTGCCGCTCGTCACGCCCGAAATCATCATGGGTGTCGCGCTGCTGGGTCTCTTTGCCTTCGTGGGCGTGCCGCTCGGCGTCGGCACCATCACCGTGGCGCACGTCACCTTCTGCGTTCCCTTCGTTGCCGTTGTCGTCGGGGCCCGGCTTCGCGGGATGGACCGGCATCTCGAGGAGGCCGCGATGATGCTGGGAGCCGATGAGTGGTCCGCCTTTCGCCGGGTTACCCTCCCGGCGCTGATGCCCGGAATCGTCGCGGGAGCGCTGCTCGCATTTACCTTGTCCTTCGACGACTATATCATCACCTCGTTCGTGTCCGGGGCCGGCTCGTCCACGCTTCCGGTGGTGATCTACGGCATGGCCCGACGTAACATCGAGCCGACCATCAACGCGGTCAGCACCGTCATCGTGGTGGCAACGTCAGGCTTGCTCTATCTTGCCGAGCGCTTCCGAACCCGATCGACAGCCGACCTGGTGGCGTCGGGAGACCGCTCGTGACCATACCCCGTCGGACCTTCGTCGACCGAATGGCCCAGGCCGGCATCGGCTTGGGCGCGTGGAGCACAATGCTGGATCCCAGAATGGTAGACGCACAGGACGGCGGCCTCGCGCCGGCCGAGTTTCCCGGGGTCAGAGGGGCTGCATATCTCAATCATGCGGCGTCCTCACCGCTGCCGCGTCGCTCGGCGGCCGCCGTCTCGACCTACCAGACCAATCGTCAGGAGGTGCATCGGCTCTACCAGGCAGGTGCGCAGGACTACGACGCCAATCCGCTTCGTCAGAAGCTGAGCCGCTTGCTCGGTGCGCCAGTCGATTCGCTGACGTTCGTCCCCACGACCAGCGATGGGATTGTCTCTGCCGTCAATGGGATCGACTGGCGGCCCGGCGACAACGTGGTCTGCCCCTCCAACGATTATCCTGGTGTGATCTACGCAGCTCTCGACCTCGAGCGGCGCGGAGTCCAGGTGCGGCAGTTGCCAGTCGAAATCCATCTGGACTTGGAGCAGCTGCTCGGCCTGATCGACGGCCGGACCCGGGCAGTGCTGGTGAGCCATGTGCACTGGCAGACCGGCCACCGAATCGACCTGGCGCAGCTGGGCAGGGCCTGCCGAGCGGCTGGCGTGCTGTCGGTCGTCGATGCGATCCAGAGCGTCGGAGCCACTCCCGTCGATCTCAGTGCTTCGGGCGTCGACATCCTGGTGGCCGGTGGCTACAAATGGCTGATGGGCATGCCCGGGGCCGCAGTACTTTACGTAGCGCCCGAGCAGCTGCCCACGATCCGACCCGATCGCGCCGGATGGATGAGTATGACGACGTCGGTGTTCGGTCGCCCGACCATTGCGTGGAAGCCGGATGCGTCCCGGTTCCAGGTTGGTGGCCAGGCCGATCCCGCGCTCGTGGCGCTCGATCAGTCGGTCGAACTGCTGCTCGAAGTTGGCGTACCGACGGTCGAACGGCACGTGAAGAACCTCCTCGATCGGCTGCTGGCCGGGCTGCCCGGTACCGGGCTGCGCTGCCTGTCGAGTCTTGCGCCCGAGAGTCGGTCGACCCTGGTCTGCCTCACCACCGGCGACCGGGATCGTGATCTCAGTTTGACTCGCGAGCTCGTGGCCCGCGGCGTGATCGTGGCGCATCGCGGGCCGGGGATTCGGGTTGCCCCGCATCTGCACAATCGCCCTCGAGACATTGATCGGCTGCTGACGGAGTCCCATGCCATTCTTCGCTCGATCTGACCGCAATCCCTCGCGGCGCGACTTTCTCCAGGGCGTCGGCGCCGCGGCGCTAGGGTCCTCGGCCGCCGCCGCGTTGTTGGGCGCTTGCGGCAAGGCGCCGCTTCGCGATTTCTCGGGCGACCTGGGCCCGATGGAGAAGCGGCTCAATCTTTACCTCTGGTCCGACTACCTGGCGCCTGACACCATCTCGGGCTTCGAGGCCGAACACGGCGTGGCGGTCACGCTCGACACCTACGAAAGCAACGAAGAGCTGGCCGCCAAGCTGCTGGCCGGCGCCACCGGGTATGATCTGGCGCTGCCGTCGAGCTACCTCTTCCCCTTGCTGCGGGGCCGGAACCTGATTGCGCCGCTCAATCGGAGCTACCTGAGCAATATCGGCAACCTGGCGCCGCTCTTTGCCGATCCGGTATGGGACCCCGGTACGGAGTACTCGGTTCCCTGGGGTTGGGGGACCACGGGAATTGCCTATCGCAAGGATCGACTGCCCTCCGCACCTGACAGCTGGGGCGTTTTTCTCGATCCGACCTATCGCGGCAAGATGACCATGCTCGACGACGCCCGCGATGTGATCGGTTGCTTTCTCCGCTATCGCGGGCATTCCATCAACTCGGTCGATCCAGCCCAGCTGGCCGAGGCCAAACAGGATGCGCTGGCGGCCAAACCCAACCTCCGGGCCTACGCCTCGGCGCCGGTCAAACCTCAGTTGATCGCGGGCGACATCTGGCTGGCCCAGATGTGGAGCGGAGACGCTGCGCAAGCGATGGCCGAGCAGCCGGAAATCGGATTCGTGGTACCGAAGGAGGGAAGTATGATCTTCGCGGATGCGCTGGTCGTGCTCAGGACCGCGCCCAACCCCCGCGCGGCCCATGCGTTCCTCGACTATGTGCTGCGGCCGGAGGTGGCGGCTGCCATTGCCGATGCTACGGGGTATGGTACGCCGAACCAGGCTGCTCAGAGCCTCACTCGGTATCCCAGGCCCTATCCGTCGCCGGCCGAACTCGAGCGCCTCGAGTACCAGCGGGACTTGGGGGCGGGGGTTGAGCTCTGGGATCGGATCTGGACCGAGATCAAGGCAGCCTGATCCCTAACTGGTTGCCACTGTAGGGCTTACAGATTAAATTGGCAATCTGTCCCGCACTTGGACCTGACTATGCTGGAACCGATCGGACGCGTGTTCGCCTTCTTGGGCGCCGCCGGCATCCTCTTCGCGCTGACTTTTGTCACTCTGCTGATCGGCGTGCTCGTGCATGCCATGGCGGCGCTGATGGCTGGCCCCGTCATCGACAAGCTCGTCAAAGAGAAGTCCTAAGACGGTAGTTCCTCGGCCTCATCGACTGGGGTTTCGGGCGTGCTCGCGGCTTTGAGTGCGCCTTCGAGGTTTGTCTTGAGGGCCATGAATCCCTCGCGCAGGCCCCGAACCCGCATCTGAACCGCCCCTGATCGGCGGGCCAGCGTGGCCATCACGCCGAGGGAGTCTGCCACCCCGGATTCGCCCACGCCCTGAGCGGCCGCTTTCATCTCGTCGAGCATCCGAGCCAGCCGCCTGGTCTGAGATTCATCCATTCGGAGGGACGCCAGTTCCTCGATCAGGCGGTTGATACTGTCGAATTTCGGGGGGAAGGTCTCGAGCACTGCCAGGGTGGCAAGTTGTCGGGAACTGAGTTTGACCGCCATGCGCCGTCCTTGGACAGATTGCGGCCGAAACTTAACGCCTTGCTCAACGTTGGAAGGCAGACGCGCGTAATAGGTAGTCTGGTCTGCAGGGCGATGTCGGGGTCCCGACGTAGCCTATCATCTTTTCGGCCTGCGGGTAACAACTGATGGTCCTCTCTGATATCTCCATCAAGCGCCCGGTCCTAGCGACCATGATGAGCCTGGCGCTGGTCCTGTTCGGCGTCATCAGCTATCAGAAATTGAGTGTTCGGGAGTACCCCGACGTCGACCCGCCCATTGTCTCGGTCAGCGTAACCCTTCGGGGTGCCAACCCCCGGGTCATGGAATCGGCCGTGACCGACGTGCTCGAGGAGCAGCTCTCCTCGGCCGAGGGCCTTCGGACCATGACGAGCGTAAGCTCGGAGCAGCAGAGCACCATCACCCTCGAGTTTCACCTCGGGCGGGACATCGAGCTGGCGGCGCAGGACGTGCGCGATCTGGTGTCCCGGGTCCGGGGCCGCCTGCCCGAAGAGATCCTGGAGCCGGTCGTTGCCAAGCAGGATGCCGACTCTCGGCCCATCATGTTCATCACGATGCAGGGCGAAAATTACAACCTGCTTCAGCTCACCGATATTGCCGATCGATACGTCAAGACACCGCTGCAAACGGTCCCGGGGGTTGGTCGAATCGATATCCGTGGCGAGCGGCGCTATGCGATGCGAATCTGGCTCAACGCCTCGGAGCTGGCGGCTCGCGGTTTGACCACGAGTGACGTCATGACGGCGGTGCAGAGCCGGAACGTCGAGATTCCGGCTGGTCGGATCGAGTCACAGCAGCGCGAGTTCAGCATCAGGTCGATGGGCGAGCTCAAGACTCCGGAGGAGTTTTCCCGCCTCGTCGTAGCCAACCTGAATGGGCAGATCGTCAGACTGGGCGATGTTGCTCGGGTCGAGCTTGGTCCGGAGGAGGACCGGAGTCGTTTCCGGTTCAACGGTCAGCCCGCGGTGGGTGTCGCAATCGTACGGCAATCCAAGTCGAATCTCGTCGAGCTGTCGGACGGGGTGCGCGCCATGGTGCCAGAGATCGAGTCCCAGCTTCCGCCGGGGGTATCACTGACTATCGGGTATGACAACTCGATCTACGTCAAACGCTCGATTCTCGAAGCCGAAGAAACGCTGGTCATTACCGGTGTTCTGGTGATCCTGATCATCTTCGTCTTCCTGCGAAACGTGCGGGCGACGATCATCCCAGGCCTGGCGATTCCGACCTCCATCATCGGCACCTTCGCGGCGATGTACTTCCTGGGCTTCTCGATCAACAACCTCACACTCTTGGCCATGATCCTGGCCATCGGTATCGTGGTCGACGACGCCATCATCGTGTTGGAGAACGCCTACCGGCGCCAGGAGGAACTCAACGAGCCGCCGGACGTAGCGGCAGTCAGGGGTACTCGGGAAATTGCCTTTGCGGTCATTGCCACCACGGTGTCACTGATTGCCGTGTTCACACCGCTGGCCTTCCTCGAAGGGGCGACCGGTCGGCTCTTCAATGAATTCGGCATCACCGTCGCCGTGGCAGTGGCGCTGTCCGGGTTCGTGGCGCTGACGCTGACCCCGATGCTCTGCGCCAAGGTTCTGCGTGTCAAGCACCACCATGGGCCGCTCTTCCGGGCCTTCGAGCGCGGGTTCAACGCTCTGGCGACAGGGTATCAGCGGACCCTGGCGCGCGCGCTCAACCAGCGGGCCTTCGTGTTGGGCGGCGTCGGCGCAGTTCTGGTGGTGGCGTGGTTCGTCTTCGGAACCCTCAAGACCGAGTTCGTGCCGCCGGAGGATCGCGGCATGATGACGGTCAATGTCGTGGCGCCGGAAGGCTCGTCGATCCACTACACCAACGAGTATCAGCGTCAAGTGGAGCAGATCATCAGCCAGGTGCCCGAAATTTCCACCATGAACAGCATGGTGGCTTTCGGCGGCGGTGGCGGGGGCGGTCGGGTCAACGCCGGTATGATCTTCGTCCGCTTTACGGACTGGTCGGAGCGGAAGCGGAGTGTCCAGGAGGTGATTCAGGAACTGCAGCCCAAGCTGGGTGCCGTACCTGGTGTGCTGGCGTTTGCGAGCAATCCGCCGGCGTTTGGCGGGTGGGGGCAGCCGGTGCAGTTCGTGGTTCGCCATCCGAACTTCGACTCGCTGGTCATTGCCATGGATACCCTGATCACACGAGCACGTCAGATCAGCGGACTCCTCAACGTCGACACCGATCTCCGGGTCAACAAGCCGGAGTTGACGGTGTCGTATGAGCGGGACCGGATGGAAGATCTGGGCGTCCCGGTTCGTGACGTGGCCAACACGATGCAAGCGCTGCTTGGCGGGCAGCGAATCAGCACCTTCACGATGAACAACAAGCTGTACGACGTGATGATCCAGCTCGAGCCGGATGCGCGCGCAACGCCGGCGGCAATGACCGAGCTGACGGTGCGCGGTCGGGGTGGTCAGCTGATCAAGCTCGACCAGGTTGCCCGGGTAGCCGAGAACGTGGGTCCCCGCCAGCTCAACCACTTCAACCGGGTTCGGGCGGCGACGATGACCGCGAGTCTCGCGCCGAACTTCACGCTTGGTGAGGCGCTCGATTCGTTGCGTCTGCTGGCGGCAGAGGTCCTGCCGACCGGATCGTCGGTGGCGTTGGCCGGCGAATCGCGGGAACTCGAGGAAAGCGGCAGTGCGCTCTACTTCGTATTCATCCTTTCGCTCATCATCGTCTTCATGGTGCTGGCGTCGCAGTTCGAGTCGCTGGTGCATCCATTTACCGTGCTGTTGGCCGTTCCGCCTGCAGTGACGGGAGCCATCTTTACGCTGTTCCTGGCGGGGTCGACCATCAACCTCTACAGTCAGATCGGCATGATTCTGCTGATCGGTCTGGTGACCAAGAACTCGATTCTGCTGGTGGAGTATGCCAATCAGGCGCGGGCGCGTGGAATGGCCACGGCTGCTGCGCTGCTGGAGTCTGCTCGGATCAGACTCCGTCCCATCCTGATGACCTCGGTTGCTGCGGCGGCTGGCGCGACTCCGATTGCACTCGGCCTGGGTGCCGGTGCGGCGAGTCGCCGGCCGCTGGGGTATGCCATTGTGGGCGGCGTGATGTTCTCGATGGTGCTGACGCTGTACCTGGTTCCGGTTGTGTATTCGTTGCTCGATCAGGCGCTGGCCCGTTCGCGGAAGCCGGCAACCGAGCCCGCGCCTGAGCCGCTCCCGGTCGTGTCTGGGGAGGCTCGATGATCGCAGCAGTACTGCTTGGGATGGCCGCGCTCGGGTCTGATTCGCTGCCCCGCGTGACGTTGTCGGAGGCCATCCACCGCGCGACGCGGTTGAGTCCCAATTATGTCGCGGCTGTTGCTCAGCTCAGCACCGCGGAGTGGGCGCGGAAGGCGGCCTTTACGACCTTCATTTCGCCGTCCTTGTCGGTTGCGACCGACATGACAGCCTTTTCCGTGGAACAGTTCAACATCGGCATCGGTCGGCCGGCGCGGACCACGGTCAATGCGCGGGTGGAGGCGCGGTACGAGCTCTTTACGGGCGGCCGCAAGACGGCTGACTACCGGCGGCTTGGGGCAGAGCTCGAAATGGCGCGTGCCGGTGAGCAGCAGCAGCTGTTTCTCACGGCGCTTGGCACGGAACGGGACTACTACGCGGTTTTGAGCGGACGCGAGTTGCTGGACGTGGCGCGTCAGCGGCTGGCTCGGGCTCAGGAGCAGCTGGTGATCGCTCGGGCGCGGGTGGTCAGCGGTGCGGTGGTGCAGACCGATTCGCTCCAGATCCTGCTCGAGGTCAACCGGGCACAGGTTGCACTGTTGCGGGAAGAAGCGCAGCTGGCGGTTTCCCGCCTGCAGCTCGGTCGCCGGATTGGTCAGCGGGGCGCGGTGGATGCTGCGCCGCTCGACTCGACCTTGCCGTCGGAACTTCCGATTACGGTCCCGGCCGCGCTGGCGCTCGCGCTGGAGCAGGGCCCGGAGTACCGGATGGCGCGCGGCAACGAACGAGCGACCCAGGCACTCGTCAAGGCGCGCAACGCAGCCTATCTGCCGCAGGCCAACCTGGTCGGGTCATACACCAAGTTCGGGGACGCCTTTCCACCGACCGGGATCGACCGCGGGTCGATTTCCCTTCAGATCTCGCTGCCGATCTGGGACAACCTGAATCGCGAAACGGCGGTTCGCCGCGCTCGGGCCGCGAACGATATTGCGCGGGCGGTTCGAGAAGATCTCGAGCGGGCGGCCGAGGCGGATATCACGGAGGCGTATGAGGCGCATCGGACGGCGCGTGCGGCCAGCCGGTTTGCCGAGCAGGGTGTTCGGGTGGCGGAGGAGAACTACCGGGTTCAGCAGGCGCGGTACCGTGCCGGCGCCAGCACGATCCTGGATCTGCTCGATGCGCAAAGTCAGTTGACCGAGGCACAAGCCGAGCTGGTCCAGTCCCGCTATGCGACGCGCCTGGCCCAGGCGGGGCTCGAAGTCTTGATCGGCCGTCGATTTACCGAGATCGGGGATTAGTGTGAGAGCATATTGGTTGTTGCTGCCCGTAGCATTGATTGCTCTGGGTTGTAAGAATGAGGCCCCCGCAGCGACCGGTGGTCGGGCGGGACGCCCGGTTCCGGTCGAAGTCACGGAGGCGCGGTCCGAAACGGTGATCGATGCGATTACCGCGACCGGTCAGATCGAGTCGATGCAGTCGGTGGAGCTTCGTCCCGATGTCGATGGGCGGCTGATCGATATCTTCGTGCACGAGGGTGCCACGGTTGCGGCAGGGGCGCCGCTCTTCAAGGTCGACGACGCCGAGCTCAAGGCCCAGGTGGCCCAGGCCGAGGCTAACCGCGACCTGGCCGAGCAGGCGCTGACGCGCACCAATCAGTTGCTGGCCGAGAAGGCCGCAGCGCCCGCCGACGTCGAGCGTGCGGAGGCGAGTGCACGCAGTGCGCGGGCAGCACTCGAGCTGCTCAAGGTTCGGCTCGATCGCACCGTGGTTCGGGCGCCCTGGGCAGGTGTTGCCGGGGCCCGGTTCGTCAGCGTCGGCGATTACGTGACCCAGAACACCCGACTGATCACCCTGCAGACCATCTCGCCGCAGCGGGCGGCGTTCCAGATTCCCGAGCGGTATTCCGAGCGTCTCAAGGTTGGCCAGACGGTCAGCTTCAACGTCGCCGCGCTGCAGGGCAGGGTCTTTACGGGCCGGGTCGATTTTGTCGACCCGCAGGTGCAGCTGCCGGGCCGCACCATCACGGTCAAGGCGGTCGTGCCGAACCCGCGGCGGGAGCTGGCGGCCGGGATGTTCATCGAGGTCCGTCTCGAAACGATGCGCCGGGACAATGCCGTTGTGGTTCCGGAGGAAGCGATCCTTGCGCTGCCCCGCGGCACCGTCGTTTGGGTCGTCAAGGGTGAGCAGCCCGAGCAGCGAGAAGTAACGCTTGGGGTGCGGACGCCTGGTTTCGTCGAGATCCTGAGCGGGATCGATCCCGGCGATCGAGTCGTGGTTGGTGGCGCCGAGCGGCTGACGCCGCAGTCTGCGCTGATCGTGACCGAGCGCCCGCTGCGGACCGTGGTGCCGCCGCAGCAATGACCCGAACCGTCGGCGTCTTCGTTGGCAGCTTGCGGAGCGGTGCCCATACGCGCAAAGTCGCTCGGGTGCTGGCGGAGCTGGCACCCGGGAACCTGTCACTGGAAGTCGTCGAGATCGGGCAGTTGCCACTCTACAATCCGGATTTCGATGGGGCCGATCCGCCAGCTGCGTGGACGGCTTTTCGCGAGCGGGTCAAGCCCCTCGATGCGCTGCTCTTCGTCACCCCTGAATACAACCGGTCGATTCCCAGCGCGCTCAAGAACGCACTCGATGTGGGATCGCGCCCCGCCAAGCAGGGGGCCTGGGACGGGAAGCCCGGGGCGGTCGTCAGTGTCTCGCCCGGTGCGCTGGGTGCCTTTGGTGCGCATCATCACCTGCGACAGGTTCTTGCCCACCTAAACGTCGCGACCCTGGCCCAGCCCGAGATCTACCTGGGCGGTGTTGCCGACCTGCTCGACGAATCCGGGGCACTGACCAAAGACTCGACCCGCGCCCTGCTGACCCGATTTCTTGCCACCTTCGCAGTCTGGATCGAGCGGAACCCGGCCCCGGGCCGGTCGTGATCGACCCGGTCAATCGGGGACTCGGTTACCCGGGATTTAATTGGGTGTGGTCACACCCAAGCTATTGATTTTTACGCACCTAGGTGTTACTGTGTACCGTTGCGACACGGTACGACCATTTCCGCATGTATGCCACATCCAAGCCGAACATGATGTAGGGGCGCGGCCAACAGGCTGAGCCCCTTGTTTTGCTGGTTGTCCCAGGCAGCTGGAAGGTTCCGTTCGGAACACGTCTCAATCAGGCAGTAAATGCATCGTGAGGCACTGCTCACGAACAACACGTAGTCGGTTCGTACGGCTTGTCCGCATCCGATTACAACAACAAAGAGGGTTAGGAAATGCGTACGACCGGCACCGTGAAGTGGTTCAACGACGCGAAGGGCTTTGGCTTCATCACCCCCGAGAACGGTCAGAAGGATTGCTTCGTGCATCATTCGGCCATCCAGTCTCAGGGCTTCCGTTCGCTTGCCGAAGGCGAGCGGGTGGAGTTCGACATCGTGCAGGGCGCCAAGGGCCCGGCCGCCGAGAACGTCACCAAGATCTGACGATCGGCTTCATGGTGAAAGCGGCCGGCCCGTCATCGACGGGCCGGCCGCTTCACGTTATCCAGCCCACTCTCCGCCCCGACCGGGCCTCAAGGCGACTCGTCGATGCCTTTGCGGTATCGCACCATTTCCTGTTCGTAGCCGAGCCGATCGTACACGGCACGGGCAGCCATGTTGCGGGCAAAGACGTTGAGCGTCATCGATCCGTAGCCACGCCCTCGCGCCCATTCCTCTGCAGCGTTGACCAGCGCCTTGCCAACTCCCTGACCCGCGGCATCCGCCTCGACCGCCAGCACTTCGATGTGGCCGTGCGGGGCTGCCGTGAAGAAATCGACCCGGCTGGTGACGAAGATGTAGCCGCGGCGGGTGCCATTCAGCTCGGCCACGAGCAACAGGGTCGTCGGGTCGGGGTCGCGCAGGGCTGCCAGGAGGGCAGGGTGGTCAGCGACGTCGATCTCCCGAGCCGTTCGCCAGCCGGGCAGCGGGAAGGACGCCAGGCGACCGGTGAGCCCCAGCAGGTACGACTCGTCGTCGGCTCGGGCGGGTCGCAGCGAAATCGTCGGGGGGCCCGCGGACCGCAGCCCCCCGGAATCGATGCTCATGCTCACGACGTCAGTGCTCGAGCGAAACGCCGGACTCGCCGTCCCGGGTCCTGAGCTCGGTGGCGCCGCCACGGATTTGGCCACCACGGAAATCGAAATGATCTTCCGGCAGGAGTCGATCGCCGAGCCGCTTGGGGTGGGCCGCGCGAAGCTGGCTCATCAGAATGGTGGCGCCGACCTGAGAGGCGGGCAGCCAGGCCCCCGCCTCGATTTCGGGATAGAGGTCTGAGTATTCCGGCCGCAGCCGCGCTTCACGGATAATGGTCATGGCGCTGATCATATCACGACGACGTTGATGAGGCGGTCAGGAACGTAGATCACCTTCTTCACCTCTTTGCCCTCCAGGAACTTCCTGAGGGTATCGTCATTTCTGACTCGCTGCAAGACCAGGTCCTGCGAGGCACCCCGGCCGGCCCGAACCGTCGAGCGGGTCTTGCCGTTGATCTGGACCGCAATGGCCACCACCGAATCGATGGTGAGTGCTTCCTCCCAGGTTGGCCAGGCGGCATCGAACACCGAGGTGTCGTAGCCCAGGCGACTCCAGCACTCCTCGGCAAAATGCGGAGCAAACGGAGCCACCATGATGATCATGTCTTTGACGATCTGCCGCTCGGAGCAGTTCGTCTCGCGCAGGGTATTGAGGAGCTCCATCAGCGCGGCAATCGCCGTGTTGTAGCCCAGGGTCTCGAGATCCTGGGTGACCTTCTTTTTGGTCGCATGCCACTTGATCACGACCTCATGGTGCAGTTCGACACCGGACAGGGTCCGGCCCTCGGACTGACCGACGAGATCCCAGAGTCGTTCCAGGAATCGGCGCGGCCCGGCCAGGCCGGCATCCCGGAAGTCGCCGCCCTCTTCGAACGGGCCGATGAACATCAGGAAGAGCCGCAGGGTGTCGACGCCCCACCTGGCGATGTATTCGTCGGGGTTGACCACGTTCCCCTTCGACTTCGACATCTTGGCGCCTTCCTTGATGATGAGCCCATGGGCCCGGAAGCGCCGGAACGGTTCGTCGAAGTGCAGCAATCCCTGGTCGTGGAGCACCATCGCAATGAAGCGCGAATAGAGGAGGTGGAGCAGGGCGTGCTCGTTGCCGCCGATGTAGGTCGCGACCGGTGCCCAGCGCTTGACCCGCTCGGGATGAAACGGCTTGTCGGCGACGTCGGTGGAGAGATAGCGCAGGTAGTACCAGGCCGAGTCGAGGAAGACGTCGGACACATCGGTTTCCCGCCGGCCTTCCTTGCCGCACTCCGGGCAGGGCGCGTGGTACCACTCTTTGTGGCGCGCCAGCGGTGAAATGCCGGAATCGTCCGGCCGGAAATCCTCGAGCTCGGGCAGCAGGACCGGCAGGTCCTTCTCAGGTACCGGCACCGGCCCGCAATCATCGCAGTAGATGATCGGAATCGGCGGGCCCCAGTAGCGCTGCCGCGAGATGCACCAGTCGTGGAGCCGGAAGCGGACGACGCCCTTGCCCACCTGACGCTCTTCGAGCCAGGCGACGATAGCGCTGCCGCCGTCGTCGATGGTTTTGCCATCGAAGCTGCCGGAGTTGACGAGGGTGACGCCTTCCGTGGCCGTCAGCGCCTCTTCGAGCGGGGCGTCGGCGGTCTCGCCGTCGGCCGCGATGACGCGCACGATCGAGAGGCCGAACTTCCGGGCAAACTCGAAGTCGCGCTGGTCGTGCCCAGGCACCGCCATGATGGCACCGGTGCCATACTCCATCAGGACGTAGTCGGCAATCCAGATGGGAATGGCTTGACCGTTGACCGGGTTGGTGGCATACGAGCCCGTGAACGCCCCGGTCTTCTCTTTGTCGCCCACCTTGCGGCTGACCACGTCTTTGGCCGCAGCCGCCTTGCGATACGCGTCGACGGTGGCCCGTTCCGCATCGGTGGTCAGCGCCTCGACCAGCGGATGTTCCGGCGCCAGCACCATGAAGGTGGCGCCGAACAGCGTGTCGGGGCGGGTGGTGAAGACGGCGAGCGGTCCTGCGCCGGTGGCAAAGTTGATCTCCGCGCCGGTGCTCCGCCCGATCCAGTTCCGCTGGGCGGTCGTGGTCGTGGCCGACCAGTCCATCTTGGTCGGATCGTCCAGGTTGTTGAGCAGCCTCTCGGCGTAGTCCGTGATCCGGAAGAACCACTGCTCCAGGAATCGCTGCTCCACGGCCGTGCCGCACCGCTCGCAGAAGCCGCCTTCGACCTGCTCGTTGGCCAGCACCGTCTTGCAGTTCGGGCACCAGTTGACCGCCCCTGCCTTCTTGTAGGCCTTCCCGGCGTGATAGAGCTGCAGGAAAATCCACTGGGTCCAGCGGTAGTAGTCGGGGTCGGTGGTCGAGAGCGAATGCGACCAGTCGAACATCCCGCCCAGCGCGGTCAGCTGCCGGGTGAAGTTCTTGATGTTCTTCGGAATCAGGACACCCGGATGGGTGCCGACCTTGAGGGCGTAATTCTCGCTGTGGATCCCGAAGGCGTCGAACCCGATCGGCTCGAAGACGTCGTGGCCCCGGAGCCGCATGAACCGGCCATAGACGTCACTGCCCGTAAATGCATAGAAATTCCCGACATGGAGCCCCTCGGCGGAGGGGTAGGGGAACATCATCAGGTTGAAGAACGGGCGCTCGGCCCGGTCCAGGTCCGGTTGGTTGGTTCGGCGCTCGGCCCAGAGGCGCTGCCATTTGGGCTCGATCGTTTCGGGTGCGTAGGTCATGGCAGAATAAAAGACGGATGGCCCGGCTGTTGGAAGGACATCCCGCCGGTCGGGTTGGCCGGGCAGGATGGAGCCGGGCGGGAGGCCGGCGTACCTTACACTCATGGCTTCGCTACATCCCTTGGCGCGTCGGATTCGCCTGGCCGGGCTCGGCGTGGTGGCCGTGCTTGCCGCGGTCGTCTGGCTGCTGCTCGAAATCGGCGATGGGTGGCCGACCTGGGCGGCCCTGCTCGTCTTCCTCGGGGCCGCCATCGTGGCGGTCTGGCTGGTTGACCAGTGGTTCCGCCGGGTTCTGATCGATCCGCTCTCCGCAACCGAGAAGGTGGCCCTCCGGGTCTCCAAGGGCGACCTCCGGGTGACCGAAGGCCAGATCCTGGCTGTCGGGGGCGGTCCGCTGACCGACTCGCTCCGGCTGATGGTACACGAACTGAGGCGTCTGGCCGACGCCGTCCGCGGTGCGGCCCGGGAGTCGGCCCAGCTGTCCGATGAGATATCCCAGGCGGTCCATCAGGTCATGGGGACCACGGAAAGCGTCGCGACCACGACCTCCGACCTGACCGACCGGGCCATTACCCAGGCCGGCCTGATCCGCAGCGTGGCGGACGATGCGGGGCGGATCCTGACGATTGCGCAGGAAGTGGCCGGGGCCGCGCATCGGACGGCAGAGCGGAACTCCGAACTGGCCGCCCTGGCCCGGACCCATCAGGAACGGCTGAGCCAGAGCGCTGCCGCGCTGGAGGGTTTTTCTGCCGAAGTCACCAAGGGCGCCGAAGAAGCCGACGCGCTGGCGGAGGCTGCGACGGAGATTCAGCGCCTGCTGGAACAGTCAAGGGCGATTGCGAAGCAGACACGAGTGGTGTCTCTCAACGCCTCGATCGAGGCGGCACGCGCCGGCGAACAGGGCGAAGGATTCTCCGTAGTGGCGGACGAAGTGCGCAAGCTGGCATCACAAGCTGCGCAAACCGCGGGCGCCACCAGCGAGACGGTTCGTCTGATCCTGGCCCGGGTCGATGCCGCCCGCGACCGGATGCATCGGCTCGGTCGAGGAGGGCTCCAAGCTCGTGAAGCTGCGGTCGCGGCCGTGGAAGGTCTCAAGAGCGTGACCCAGGAGGCCGAGGGCATCGACGACTGGACTCGGGGCGTGTCGCGGGCCGCCAATGAGGTCCGGGTTCTGATCGAGGCCATTGCCGGCCGCAGTCGGGAGCTGGCGGTCGGGGTCGAGTCCCACGCGGCGTCGGCACAGGAAATGGCCGCGGCGGCACAGGAACTCAACGCCGCGACCGAGGAGATTACCGCGTCAGCAGCGCACCTTGCGGGCGCCGGCGAGCGCCTGACCGGCGCCGTGAGCGGCTTCAAGACCTGAGAGGCCAAGGCCATGAAATGGAAACCGGGCAGGACCAGTTCCGATATCGAGGATCGCCGAGGGGGTGGGGGTGGGATGCGCCTCGGGGGCGGGCGCGGCCTCGGCGTTGGTGGATTGCTGCTGCTGCTGGTGCTCAGCCTGGTCTTCAAACAGGACTTCTTCAGTCTTGTCGGCGGCGGTCTCGGCAGTGATCCAGTGGCGGGCGTCGAGGCGGGACCGGTTGTGCAGTCGCCGGAGGAGGAACGCCAGGTTCAGTTCGTTTCGTTCGTGCTCGACAGTGCCCAGAACTTCTGGGAGCGGACCTTCACCGAGATGGGCGCGCAGTACAGTCGGGCTCGCCTGGTACTGTTCCGTGACGCGGTGCATTCAGCCTGCGGTGCAGCCCAGTCGGCGGTCGGGCCCTTCTACTGTCCTGGTGACCACCGGGTCTACATCGATCTGGGATTCTTCGAGGACCTCGACCGCCGATTCGGCGCTCCCGGTGATTTTGCGCAGGCCTACGTGCTGGCTCACGAGATCGGTCATCACGTGCAGACGCTGCTTGGTATCGAGGGGCGGGTTCGCCAATCGCAGCGGTCGGATCCGGGGTCGGCCAACGGGGTTCAGGTGCGCATGGAGCTTCAGGCCGACTGCCTGGCCGGTGTCTGGGGCCACGCCACCAACCGCATGGGTCTGCTCGACGAGGGCGACATCGAGGAGGGGCTTAGGGCTGCTGCCGCGGTGGGCGACGACCGGATTCAGAAGGCCGGGCAGGGATACGTCAATCCGGACGCATTCACGCACGGCACCTCCGAGCAGCGGATGCAGTGGTTCACGAGGGGGTTTCGGTCCGGCCGAGTCGATCAGTGTGATAGCTTCGCCGCTCGCTAGGACGAGCAGCTCACCACCAGGTCGCGCGCCCAGGGGGGCGCCGGCTCCGCATACCGTGCCTGCTCCGGGTGCTCGTCGAACGGCGCAGCAAGCACCCATCGCAGGGATTCGATCTCGCTGTAGTCCTTCCCTAGCGCCGCATCGATTGCTCCCTGGGCCAGGTAGTTGCGGAGCACGTATTTCGGGTTGACCCGACCCATCGCAGCCATTCGTTCCGGGTCGGGCCGCTTCTCGGCGCGGAGCCGCGCGGTGTAACGCGAGGTCCAGGCATCGAGCCGTTCGAGGTCGTGCGCCATGCTGCGCAGGAACGCTGGTGCGGCCTCGGCGTCGGACGAGACAGCGCACAGGCTGCGGAACCAGATCGTGTAGTCGACCCGGTTGGCCGCCATCAGCGACAGCAGCTCGCCAACGAGAGACGTGTCATCGGCGTCGGTGGTGGTCAGACCAAGCTTGCTCCGCATCAAGGCGCCGTAGCGCTGGTCGAACGCAGTCGGGTAGCGGTTGAGGGCCGCGTTGGCAGCCTCGAACGACACCAGTTCCAGCAGCGATTCGGCAAACCGTGCCAGGTTCCAGAGACCGATGGCGGGCTGACGATCGAAGGCATAGCGGCCCTCGTGGTCGCTGTGATTGCAGATGAACCCCGGTTCGTAGGCTTCCATGAAGCCATAGGGGCCGTAGTCGAGTGTCAGGCCCAGGACCGACATGTTGTCGGTGTTCATGACGCCATGGGCAAATCCGACAGCCATCCACGAGGCCATCAGCTCCGCAGTCCGGTCGACCACCCGCTCCAGCCAGCGTTCGTGGCGATCCGGGCGCCCGACCAGGTCCGGCTCGTGCCGCTCGATCACATGGTCAGCGAGTTCGCGGCTTCGGTCGGGTTGCCCGCGGGCGGCAAAGATCTGGAAGCTGCCGAAGCGGATATGACTCGGCGCCAGGCGAATCAAGGTCGCGGCGGTTTCCGGGGTTTCGCGGTAGACCGGGTCGTCACTGCCGACGATAGCCAGGGCCCGCGTGGTTGGGATGCCGAGCCCGTGCATCGCCTCGGAGGCCAGGTATTCCCGAATCGTCGATCGCAGCACGGCGCGCCCGTCGCCCATGCGCGAGAAACGAGTCATGCCGGACCCCTTGAGTTGCACGTCCCAGTGCTCGCCGCGACTGTTGGTGACCTGACCGAGCAGAATGGCGCGGCCGTCGCCCAGCTGGGGAACCCAGACTCCGAACTGGTGCCCGGCGTAGATCATCGCCAGCGGCTCGGCGCCCGGCATGCGTTTCCCGCCAGACAGGTACGCTGCCGCATCTGGATGAGCTGCAGCATCCCGGGGGAGATCGAGCAGCGCCGCAGCGTCCGGATTGAAAGCGATCAGGTGTGGCTGACCGAGCGGGGTGGGATCGACCACCTCGTAGAAGGTCGGATGCAACCGGGCAAACCGATTGTCGAACGGCAGGGCAAAGGGGTCAGGCATCCCTGCAAGGTAGTGCCCTGCAGGGATGCGGTCAGGCGGCGTCGGGCTACTCGTCGACGATCCGCCGGGTAGCCAGGTTGAAGGTGTATTCGACTCCATTGACCGTGATCGGCACCAGGTTGGTGCCATTGAAGGTCACCGTGACTTCCCGACTGTAGCGTTCGCCGTCGTGCGGGCCACCAACGATCGTGGCGGTGACCTGAGCCGTAACGGTGCCTGAGGTCGGCCAGTTGGAGTTGCTGCGCACAGCCGGGACGACGACATCGCTGATCGAGAACGAGCTCTCGGTCGAATACTCGCGGGTCGCCTCACCCCGATGTCGTTCACGGGATGACGATGCGGAGCCCGATCCGTTCCAGGTCCAGGACGTTTCGTTGCCGGTCAGCCCGGACACGCGAATCTCCCGTTCCCGCTCCACCGAGGCGCTCCAGTTGTGGCGTTCGATCGAGGCGGAGAAGCTGAACTGGGTTTCGACCGATTCGGTGGTCGCATCGTCATACCGGGTCTGGACGTTGCCGCTGGCGTCCTTGAAGACACAGGACCAGCTCAGGCTGATGTTGCGCAGGTCGATCTCGCCGGTGCTGCAGCGGAACGGGCGGTAGATCGCACCGACGCCTCCGGCGGCAAGGCCAAGGCCGAGCTGACCGCCCGGAGCGCCCATCATCTCGATGTCCTGGGCGGCGGCTTCGCCGGTGTGGGTCGCGACGTGTCGGTTGAGGGCCGCTGCGACTTCAGGGTCGCTCGGTTCGTTGGGGCCGCTGGTGTCCGAATCGCAGCCGATCATCGCGCCAAGCGCGAGGACGGCGCTCAGTCGAAATGCGCTCGTGGTCTTCATGCTTCTGCTCCCCTGGTGTCGGTCCGGCCGCGCCACGGTCGTGGGTGACGCGGCTACTTCGGTTGGGTCGATTGCCGATCTGCCGCGGTTCGCGTCACCCCGCCGGAAACGAGAAACGCCATGGTATCGGCTGCATCGACCGCCAATGGAATGACGCGATCGGCCGGGAGGATCAGCACATGTCCCGCGACACTGTAGGAAAACGGGGCATAGACGGCCACATGGCCGTCGAGACCGAAGTGCGCCAGCGACTCCGAAGTGACGAAGCCGAGGATGTAGACCTCGGCGCTGCCCTCACCGATCCGGGCACGAACCGGCCGATTGAAGCGTCGATGCTCGCCGACGAAGGCGTTGAGGAGGTCCTTGATGCTGGTGTAGAGCAGGCGAACCAGCGGCAGGCGGGCCAGGCTGCGATCGGCGGCGGCCACCAGCGAACGGGTCAGGAAGTTCGATGCCAGCGCACCAATCAGAGTGATCGCGGCCAGTCCCACAATCAACCCTGCGCCGGGAATCGAGACGCCGAGCAGCGAGTCGGCCCAGCTGATCGCTGCCCAGCAAACGTACAGCGTCAGCGCCGCGGGCGCCGTGATCAGGAGCCCGCGGAGGAAGTAATTGGCTATGCGTCGCATCAGAGGCGGATGGCGAGGCCGGCTGAAAGCAGCAGCGTGGTCTGCGAGGCGGAGCTGAACGGTTCCCCTGCGCTCCAACTATAGAAAAAGCCTTCGCCGTCGATGCGACCGGTTACGCCGGGTGTGAGCGGAATCCGGAGACTGCCGCCGAGTACGCCTCCAATGTCGAACTGGTCGCTCAGAGCGTTGAAGATGTCGCCGGCGTGTTTGATTCCGGCAACTCCTCCCGACAGCGCAAATCCGACCGATCCGGTCGCGCGCGGCTGGAAGACGAGCTTGAGGTTGCCGCCCTCGACATGACCGTCGATCGACTGGCTGAGCGGTCCGGTCGACAGCTCGAGCTTACTCGCGGCGTAAAAGTAGGTAGCCTCGACGCCCAGGCCGCTCTGGCCGACGACCGAGAATCGGGCTCCGAAGGCTGGCGCCGTGGTCAGCCCCCCGCGGGCGGCGATCGAACCGCTGATCGGAATGGTGGCGAGATTCGAGGTTGGAACGAAGGCGCCGACCAGGGGCGTGAACTCCATCCGGCTCTGGGCGTGGGCCGAGACGGTCAGCGCGGTTGCGAGCGCCGGTGCGAGCAGCCATCGTGGTGAGAAACCGAGCATATCGCTACTCCGAATGAGTCACCGTCAATGATCGCCGCCCGAGCTCGAGGAGAGCAAGGGCGTCAGCGCAGCCAGGAGGTCGTCGAGATGGTGGAGCTCGATGTCTCCCATGTGGCCGATGCGGAGCAGGGGGCCGTGGGTGTTGTCGATCGATCGGCCCACCAGGAACCCCTGGGCCGCCAGCTGACCCGCGATCAGCTCGGGGTTCTGACCGCCGGTCAGGCGGATTACCGAGACCGCTGGCGATCGCCGACCGGGACGGGCCAGCATCTCGACGCCTGGTTGCTGCGCTGCCCACTCGGCGAAGTGGCCCGACAGGGCCTGGTGTCGGGACCAGCGTGCGGCCCATCCGCCGCTCTCGGCGATGCGCTGGATCTGCCGATGCAAGGCGAAGTGTAGTGACAACGCGGGGGTTTCGAACAGGTCGTATTCCGCGGCCATGCGGACCCAGCGCGTGACGCTGAAGTAGTGTCCCACGTTGGGCAGCGAGCGGGCCCGCGCTTCGAGCCGATCACTGGCGGCGCCGAATGCCAGTCCTGGGGGCAGCGCCATGGCCTTCTGCGAGCCGGCAACGACGAAATCGATGCCCAGTCGGTCCATCTCGATTGGGGTGGCGGCGGCGGAGCTGATCGCGTCGACCAGGAGCATCGTATCGGGGCGGCGTCGGACCACGGGGGCCAGCGTTTCGAGTGGTGCCAAGCTGCCGGCGCTCGATTCGGAGTGGACCAGCGCCACGGCGTCGACCTCGGGCCCGTCGAGCAGGGCCTCCAGCTGTTCTGCTTCGAGAGTCTGGCCGAGCGGGACCTGGATCCGGATGACCTCCTTGCCGCATCGTTCGGCAATGGTCGCGAAGTACGCGCCGAAGAAGCCGCTGTCGACCACCAGTACCCGCTCGCGGACTCCGTTTCGAATCGCCGATTCGAGCAGCCCGGTGCCCGAACAGGTCAGGGAAAACACTGGGCGTTCCGTCCCGAACATCTCCCGGAGCGCGGGCTGAACGTCCTCGAGGTACGGCCGCATCGCCGGGGTGTAGTGGGCGAACATCGGGGCCGTCATCGCGGCGAGCAGGTCGGGGTGGACCCCCGTGGGCCCGGGAAGAAAATTGCGTCCGAAAGTCATTTGGCGCGGTCTGTGTGGGCGAAAGTTGCCCGAAGCTACGTGTTCACGGTGTCGAGCGGAAGGCGGTGGTGGAGAGGATCGTGACGTCGGCGTAAGTTGACAGACGGGGCTCGGCACGTCCTATTCCTTGCCGGCAATCGGCGGCCGCCGGGCCGCCACTCGACGCTAGGGTTGGACAGGGAGTTCTGCGTGACCGATTTACGGGTTCATCATCGCGGGGTCGATCGGGGGCCGGCGCGGTCCGCTTGGTGCGGATTGGCGGTGGCCGGGTTGCTGGGTCTGTTGGCGGCACCCGTGGTGGCCCAGGCTCCCTATCGCAGCAGCTATTTCCCGTACGTAATCGGGAATCCCGCCGATGGCGTCATGCTGGTGGCCCGGTGGCAGCGCACTCAGAACGCGCCGTACTTCATCTCGCAGAGTGACGACCGGGATGTCATCAATCCGGTCACATTCCGGGGCGCGTTTTCGATCGAGGCAGGGATGGGCACCTCCGGGAGCCGCTTCGGTCGGGTGGAGTTTCGCGGCCCGGCCATAGTCGACGGCTGGCGCTTCCGTGGATATCTGGCCGCCGAACGGCATGCCAAGCTGGCGTACTACGGCCTCGGTGGCGACTACGAGCGAACCGGCGTTGTCGCCGATCCGAACAGTGATGAGTTTCGGATTCGCCGGGTCCGTTACGTGGCACAGGGCGAAGTGACCCGCCGAATCGCGGGGCCGCTCCGGTTTGCGGTGGGAGCCTCTTTCGATCACACCGAGCTCATTCCCTTCAGCAGCATGGGGGACCTCCCCATGGAGCCCCGTTCGCGCTTCCGTACCGATGTCGGCGGCGACTTCGAGCGGAGCAATCTGATCGTCCGTCCGGCCCTGGTTCTCGATACCCGCGATCGCGAGTTTACGCCGGGCAACGGCGTGCTGCTGGAGGTCGGCGGTGGGCTCGGAACCGGGGGGTCGCGCGGCACCTTCGGAGTGGCCGGGGAAACTCAATCGTACGGTTTGTTTTACACGCATCTTCGCGGATACGTGTCGCCGCGCGAAGGGACTGTCGTGGCCGGGCGGGTGCTCTTCCGCGCGCTCGACGATGAGGCGCCGCTCAGTGCGCGATTCACGATTCCCGGCTGGGAGCGCGAGCTCGCCACCGCCGGCGCGGAAGGACATCGCAGCTTTCCGCTCGGTGCGCTGGCAGGATCGCGTTTCACGCTCGCGAGCCTCGAGCTCAGACACGATCTCCTCAACGCCGGCGACTTTGGCGCCATCACGGTGCTCGGGTTTGCCGACTGGGCGCAGTCGCGGGACGACAGGGCGCTCACGTTCGACCGAACCAGCCAGTTCGGCGGCGGCGGCGGAGTCGCGGTCCGCGTGCTCCGCTCTGCCATCCTGACCGCGAACTTCGCGGGTGGGGCGAACGGCTTCAACTTCTCGATGGGTACGGGCTGGACCTTCTGAGCGCCGCGGCTTGCTGCGCTCAGAAGGGCCGATCGTTCAGCACTCCCGGATCGTCACGCCGA